>NZ_JAAGPO010000083.1:0-41083 GCF_017104825.1 Burkholderia sp. Ac-20345
TACTGGCCGCGCTGATCCAGTGCCTCGCGACGCGCGCCGGCATTCCCGCGTTCACGGCCCCGTTCGCGCTCGCGTCATGGGTCACGGTGATCGTCGCGCGCCGCTTCACCTTCGGAGAACCCGATGTCGTCATTCGCACACCGTCCTGATGCCGTGAAACCCGGCGGCCCGATCTCGGACGCCGAACGCCAGATGCGCGTCGACCTCGCCGCCGCGTACCGGCTCGTCGCGCTGAACGGCTGGGACGACCTGATCTACACGCATCTTTCCGCGACCGTGCCCGGCGAGCCCGGCCACTTCCTGATCAACCCGTTCGGCCTCACGTTCGACGAAGTCCGCGCGTCGAATCTCGTGAAGATCGACCTGGCCGGCAACCGCATCGGCGACAGCGAGCATGCGGTCAACGTGACGGGCTTCGCGCTGCACGCGGCCGTGCACGCCGCGCGCGCCGACGCTGTGTGCGTGATGCATCTGCACAATACGGCCGGCATTGCCGTGTCGATCCAGCGCGACGGGCTGCTGCCTGCGTCGCAGCACGCGCTGCGGTTTCATGGCGACCTCGGGTACCACGACTACGAGGCGCTCGCGTTCTCGCCGGCCGAAGGCACGCGACTGACCGCGAGCCTCGGCACGAAATCCGCGATGCTGCTGCGCAACCACGGCACGCTGACGGTCGGCCGCACCGTGGCTGAAGCCTATGTGCTGATGGATACGCTGATCAAGGCGTGCGACATCCAGGTGCGCGCGCAGGCCGGCGGCGGGTCGCTCGTGCTGCCCGACCCGGCCGTCGCCGACCGGACCGCGGAACAGCTGCGCGACGGCGGCGCGATCGAGGGTGAACTGGAATGGCCGGCGCTGCTGCGCCGGCTCGACCGGATCGATCCGACGTATCGCGACTGACGCCACCGGCTCCCCACGAATCATTCACCCCAACCATCGGAGCACTCCGTCATGCCGACTTTCAATATCCAGCTCTTCGAAGGCCGCACCGTCGACCAGAAGCGCGAATTCGTCGAAGCCATCACGCGCGTCACGTGCGAGACGCTCGGTTGTGAGCCGGGCTCGGTCGATATCATCCTCACCGACGTGAAGAAAGAGAACTGGGCGACAGCCGGCAAGCTGTGGAGCGACGAGCGCTGAGCGTCTCCTCACATAGACTGCGCGCCGCCGGACCGCGATAGCGCGCAGCCTTCGTTTCTCTGCCGCAGGTTCGTCGTCGCCTTCATCTCCGCCCCCAATCAATTAGTTATCCCGATATATTCACATTGACATCGAGAAAAACAAAAATCACGATGCCACATTCGACACGCTAGCCAGTCAATCACCGTTCATCGGTGTTACCGCCAGCAATGAATCCAGGTATGACGCCGCAACCCAGAAACACGTCCAGTGCGCAATGGAGAGCAATGTGTCGAGCCAAGTGCTCTTCAATGACTTTGCCAACCGGAAACTTCGGATTCAAATTCTGGAACTGCGGCAACAGCTGCAATGCGTTGGCAGGATGTTAACGAGGTGAGCACATGATTACAGAGAAGCAAGTCGCAACCGCCCTGAACGATATGGTCTTACAAATGGGGGCTGATCTCGATCGCTCTCTACTGGCAGTCAAGGCATCCTGCCCGGATGCCGAATTCGTTGCCTATCGCGAATTCGTTTCTTCGCTGTTGAACACGATGCTGCTCGATTTCATGAACCCGCTCTACAAGCAGCATCCCGACCTGAAGCCGCCAGAACTGACCTAACTCACATGCGGCAGCGCCCGCGACGGGCGCTGCACGCGGCCTCCTCAGGCCACCGCTCGTTGTGCGCCCGCACATCGCTTTGTCACGCAATCGGCGCATAATGCCGGACAGACGCAGCAGCCGATGGCCACCCGACGAGGAGACCGCCATGGAAGCGAAGAACGAGGAAGTCGTCGCACACCTGCTCTCGGACGTCGTCGAATTCGCGCGCGGGCGCCTGCCCGAAGCCACGTTCCGGATCGTCGAACCCTTCCTGCGTCATTACTACGATTTCGTCGATGCCGACGATCTGCAGAGCCGCAGCATCGCCGATCTCTACGGCGCCGCGATGGCGCACTGGCAGACCGCCCAGAAATTCGTGCCCGGCAGCGAACGGCTGCGCGTGTACAACCCGATCGTCGAACAGCACGGCTGGCATTCCGATCACACGGTCATCGAGATCGTCAACGACGACATGCCGTTCCTTGTCGATTCGGTGACGATGGCCGTCAACCGCCTCGGGCTCGCGCTGCATTCGGCACTTCACCCCGTGTTCCGCATCTGGCGCGGTCGCGATGGCGGCATCGAGCGCGTCGATGCGGGCGGCGCGACGCCCGGCGACGGCCAGTCACAGCTCGCGTCGTTCATCCATTTCGAAGTCGACCGCTGCGGCGACGCCGCGCTGCTCAACACCTTGCGCAACGACATCGCGCGCGTGCTCGGCGACGTGCGCGCGTCGGTGGAAGACTGGCCGAAGATCGTCGACATCGCACGCGCGACGATCAAGGAAATGAAGGCGCGCGAATCGACCGCGGAAGACATCGAGGCGCGCGCGTTCCTCGAATGGATGGCCGCCGATCACTTCACGTTCCTCGGCCAGCGCGACTACGCGCTCGTATCCGACAGTTCCGGCTTCGGGCTGCGCGGTATCGAAGGCTCGGGTTTCGGCCTGCTGCGCGAATCGTTGCGCGCGCCCGATGCGCCCGACGTGACGCCACTGCCGACCGCCGCCGCCGACATCATCACCGGTCCGTGGCCGATCTTCCTCACCAAGGCGAATTCGCGGGCGACCGTACACCGGCCCGGCTATCTCGATTATGTCGGCGTGAAACTCGTCGGCGCCGATGGCAAGGTCGCGGGCGAGCGCCGCTTCATCGGGCTCTACACGTCGACCGCCTACATGGTGTCGAGCGCCGAGATCCCGATCGTGCGCCGCAAGTGCGCGAACATCGTGCGGCGCGCGGGCTTCCTGCCGAAGGGGCATCTCGGCAAGTCGCTCGTGACGGTGCTCGAAACCTATCCGCGCGACGAGCTGTTCCAGGCCGACGAAGACGCGCTCTACGACATCGCGCTCGGCATCCTGCGGCTGCAGGAACACCAGCGCACGCGCCTGTTCGTGCGCCGCGACCGCTTCGACCGCTTCGTGTCGTGCCTCGTGTTCGTGCCGCGCGACAAGTACAACACCGACCTGCGCCGGCGCATCGCGAAGCTGCTGATCGATGCGTACAACGGCGTGAACGTCGAATTCACGCCGCTGCTGTCGGAATCGGCGATCGCGCGCATTCATTTCGTCGTGCATGCGGAACCGGGCACGATGCCCGACGTCGACACGCGCGAACTCGAAACGCGGCTCGTGCAGGTCACGCGCCGCTGGCAGGACGATCTCGCCGACGCGCTGCTCGACGCATTCGGCGAAGAGCAAGGCAACCGCCTGCTGCAGCGCTATGCCGACTCGTTCCCGGCCGGCTACCGCGACGACTATCCGGCGCGCACCGCCGTGCGCGACATCGAGCTGATCGAGCGCGTGAAGGATTCCGGGCAACTCGCGATGAACCTGTACCGGCCGATCGAGGCCGAGGCGCGTGCGTTCCGCTTCAAGGTCTATCGCGCGGGCGACCCGATCGCGCTGTCGCGCAGCCTGCCGATGCTCGAGCATCTCGGCGTGCGCGTCGACGAGGAGCGGCCATACCGGATCCAGACGCAGGATGCCGCGCATGCGTGGGTACACGACTTCGGCCTCGAGCTCACGGATGACACCGAGTTCGACATCGAGCGTGTGAAGGGCCTGTTCGAGGATGCGTTCGACCAGATCTGGAGCGGCCGGATCGAGAACGACGATTTCAACCGCCTCGTGCTGCGCGCCCACCTGAGCGCACGCGAAGTGACGATCCTGCGCGCGTATGCGAAGTATCTGCGGCAAGTCGGCTCGACCTTCAGCGACGCCTATATCGAGCGCGCGCTGACCGGCAACCCGGCGATCGCGCGGCAGCTCGTCGAGCTGTTCCTGCTGCGCTTCGACCCGGCCACCGGCGACACGCGCGACGTGCAGGCCGAGCGGCGGCTGTTGGCGATCGAAGGCGCGCTCGACCAGGTGCCGAACCTCGACGAGGACCGCATCCTGCGCCAGTTCCTCGGCGTGATCAACGCGACCGAGCGCACGAACTACTTCCTGCTCGACGCGAACGGCGAATCGAAACCGTACCTGTCGTTCAAGTTCAATCCGGCGAAGGTGCCGGGCCTGCCCGAACCGAAGCCGATGTTCGAGATCTGGGTGTATTCGCCGCGTGTCGAGGGCGTGCACCTGCGCGGCGGGCGCGTCGCGCGTGGCGGCCTGCGCTGGTCGGATCGCCGCGAGGATTTCCGCACCGAAGTGCTCGGGCTGATGAAGGCGCAGATGGTGAAGAACGTCGTGATCGTGCCGGTCGGCTCGAAAGGCGGCTTCGTCGTGAAGAACCCGCCGCCGCCGAGCGATCGCGAAGCGTGGATGCGCGAAGGCATCGCGTGCTACCAGACCTTCCTGCGCGGCCTGCTCGACCTGACCGACAACCTGGTGAGCAACGCGATCGTGCCGCCGCCCGACGTCGTGCGTCACGATCCGGATGACCCGTACCTGGTCGTCGCCGCCGACAAGGGCACGGCCACCTTCTCCGATTACGCGAACGCGATCTCGCACGAATACGGCTTCTGGCTCGACGACGCGTTCGCGTCCGGCGGCTCGGTCGGCTACGACCACAAGAAGATGGCGATCACTGCACGCGGCGCTTGGGAATCGGTGAAGCGGCACTTCCGCGAGATGGGCATCGATACGCAGACGACCGACTTCACGGTGGTCGGCGTCGGCGACATGTCGGGCGACGTGTTCGGCAACGGGATGCTGCTGTCGCCGCATATCCGGCTGGTCGCCGCGTTCGATCACCGGCACGTGTTCCTCGACCCGAACCCCGATCCCGCGACGAGCTTCGCCGAGCGCGCGCGCATGTTCGCGCTCGAACGCTCGAGCTGGGCCGACTACGATCCGGCATCGATCTCGTCGGGCGGCGGCGTCTATCCGCGCACCGCGAAGACGATCCCGCTGTCGCCGGCCGTGCAGGCCGCACTCGGCATCGACGCGCACGCGCTGCCGCCGGCCGAGCTGATCCGCGCGATCCTGCAGGCACCGGTCGACCTGCTGTACAACGGCGGCATCGGCACCTACGTGAAGGCCGCGCGCGAAACCCACCTGCAGGTCGGCGACCGCGCGAACGACGCGGTGCGCGTGAACGGCACGGACCTGCGCTGCAAGGTGGTCGGCGAAGGCGGCAACCTCGGCTGCACGCAGTTCGGCCGGATCGAGTTCGCGCAACGCGGCGGCCGCATCAACACCGATGCGATCGACAATTCGGCCGGCGTCGATTGTTCGGATCACGAAGTCAACATCAAGATCCTGCTCGGGCTCGTCGTGTCCGACGGCGAAATGACCGAGAAGCAGCGCAATGCGCTGCTCGCGGAGATGACCGACGAAGTCGGGTTGCTCGTGTTGCGCGACAACTACTACCAGACGCAGGCGCTGTCGATCGCCGGCCGCTATGCGGTCGAACTGCTCGACGCCGAGGCGCGCCTGATGCGCTGGCTCGAACGCGCAGGTCGCCTGAACCGCGTGATCGAATTCCTGCCGACCGACGACGAAGTCGCCGAACGCCAGGCCGCGAAGCTCGGGCTCACGTCGCCGGAACGCGCGGTGCTGCTCGCGTACAGCAAGATGTGGCTGTACGACGCGCTGCTCGAATCCGACGTGCCCGAGGATCCGCTGGTGGCCGCGATGCTCGTCGACTACTTCCCGAAGCCGCTGCAGCAACGCTTCAGCGAACCGATGCGCCGCCATCCGCTGCGCCGCGAAATCCTCGCGACGCACCTGACCAACGCGCTCGTGAACCGCGTCGGCTGCGCGTTCGTGCACCGGCTGATGGAGGAAACCGACGCGCAGCCCGGCGACATCGTGCGGGCGTGCATCATGGCGCGCGACGTGTTCGACCTCGATGCGGTGTGGCGCGACATCGACGCGCTCGACAACCGTGTCGCCGACGACGTGCAGGCGCGCATGTTCGTCGACGTCGCGCGGCTGCTGGAGCGCGCGGCGCTGTGGTTCCTGCGGCACCTGCAATCCGGCGCGGTGGCCGACGGCGGCGTTGCCGAGCTGATCGCGCGCTGTCGCGATGCGGCCGAGCGGCTGGCGCCGCAATTGCCGTCGCTGCTGCCGGGCGACGATCTCGAAGCGCTGTCCGAGCGGCAGCGCGTGCTGGTCGAAGCCGGCGTCGACAGCGCGCTTGCGGTGCGCGTCGCGAGCGGCGACATCTCGGCCGCGCTGCTCGACATCGCCGAAGTGGCCGCGACCAGCAACCGCAGCCTCGAACTCGTCGCGGGCGTCTATTTCTCGCTCGGTACGCTGCTCAATTACAGCTGGATCGGCGAACGGGCGGCAACGCTGCCGACGCCGACGCACTGGGACATGCTGGCGCGCGCGGCCGCGCTCGCGGAAGTCGCGCGCCTCAAGCGCACGCTGGCGACGAGCGCGCTCGCGGAATCGCCGGATTCGACCACGCCGGAGACGATCGTCGGCGCGTGGCGCACGCGCCGCGAAGCCGCGCTCGCGCGCTACGAGCACCTGCTCGCTGACCTGCGCGCGTCGGGCGGCGCAAGCCTCGCGGTGCTGCTGGTGATCGTGCGGGAAATGGCGGTGCTCGAACGGGCGTGATGATCGCAACGGTCGCTACGGTCGCGACGGCTCAGACCGTCGCGACCAGCAGCTCTTCCGCGTTGTTCGGCGGCCGCAGGCCGTCGGTGCGATCGGCAAAGTAACGGCGCGTCAGTTCGGCTGCCGATACGTGCGCGGCTTGCGCGAAGCCGGCCTCCCACGCGAGCGCCTGGATCTGCGCCGGCATGAAGAAGCTGATGAACGGCGTGCCGCTTGCGCGCGCGCCCTTCGCGGCCATTTCCAGCCCCGGACGCACGTCGGGATCCGCATTCTCCAGCGGCAACAGGAACGTCATCGCGAGCGTCGAGCCCGGCGCGAGCGACGCGACTTCGCGCAACGCGGCCGCATTCGCTTCGTGCGTCAGGTACATGCTGACGCCGGTGGACACCACGACTGCCGGCTTGCCGGCATCGAAGCCCGCGCCGACGAGCGCAGCGCGCCACGACTGTTTCGCCTCGAAATCGACCGGCACGAAACGCAGCCAGTCAGGCACGCCGAAACCAAGCTCGACCAGGCGGCGCTGCTTCCAGGCCTGCGGCGCGGGCGGGTCGACTTCGAAGACGGTCACACGCGACGCCATGTCCGGCCGGCGCTGCACGAAGCTGTCGAGGCCCGCGCCGAGGATCACGTACTGGCTCACGCCGCGCGCGGCCTGCTCGGCCACCAGATCCTCGATGAAGCGCGCCCGCGCGACGATCGACGCACGGAACGGCCGCGTGAACTGCGGATCCATGTCGCCGCGCTGCTGCCAGCCGGGTTCCGGGGCGAGCAGTTGCAGCCCGACTTCGTCGGCGAGCACATGCGGCGGCGCGTCGAGTTCGACGTGCAATGCGCGCCACAGCGCGACGCGCGCGGCCGTGCTGTCGGGGGCGCTTTCGCGGGGTTCGGTCATGGCCGCCTCACGCGCCCTGCTTGCCCGGCGCCTGCAGGCGCCACACGCGGCCGTCCGGATCGCGCACGGTCATGTCGCGCGTGCCCCAGTGGGTGTCCTCGAACGGCGTGACGACGTCGACGATCGGCTGCGGCTGCACCGCCTGTTCATCCGCCACCTTGAGCACGACCTGCATGTCCGGCGTCTCGCCCGGCGGCACTTCGGCGATGAACAGGAAGGGGCCGTCGCCGCTGCGCAGCTGGCCCGAGTGGTGATCGGTTTCGAACTCCAGCGTGAAGCCCAGCGCCTGGAAGAACTTGGCTGACTTGCCCCAGTTGTGCGTGGTCAGGTACACGGCTTCGATTCGCTCGGATGACATGTCACTCCTCCTTGGTGGACGGCCCCGCGCCCGGCGGCGGCGCGGCCAGGTACGCGCGCAATGCGTCGGCCACCAACGCGGACAGCGATTGCTCCGTTTCGATGGCGCGATGCTTGACCTGCCGGATCAGGCTGAGCGGCAGGTACACGTTGAACTGCTTCACTTCTTCGTCGGTCATGGAGGCTAGTATGCTAGCAATCTAGCAAATGTCAACCGCGGGCGCGGCCCGTGTTTGCGGGCCGCCATTGGCTATCGCTCATGAATCCCGGTTACGTCGCGGCGCGCGCCGCCAGCCGCGCGAACAGCGCGTCGAGATCGAATCCCGTCGTATCGATACCGATCGTGTCGCGCAGGCACTCGCCCCATGCGGCCGCATCGTCGAACGTGACGGTGCGCCCGACGCCTGCCGCATCGCGGATCGTCAGCGTGGTGTTGCGCAGCGCAGCGCGGCCGTCCGGCAGCACGCGGCAGGCGATCAGGTTGTGCAGGAAGATCGATTCAGGATACGTCGACGTGAACCAGTTCGCGGCGTCGTAATCGATCCACTCGACCCGCTTCGGCTGGAAGCGATAGGTGGTCTGCCAGCCGTCGGGCGTCTCGATCTGCATCTCGAACTCACCGTCGACCGGCGCGGCGACGACGCGGAACGCGCCGTGCGGCGTCAGCTGCCGCTCGTCCGGCACGAAACGCAGCGGCGCGGTCAGCGTGGCGCTGCCGAAGCCGATATCCGCGAGCCAGGCCGCGCCGTCGAGATCGATACGCAGCAGCATGTGCGTATGCGCGGTGGCGGCTTCCGGCGGCTGCATCCAGCGCACGCGCGCGATCATCGGCGTCACGCGAAAGCCGATCGTCGTGAGCGCGGTGTAGAACAGCTTGTTGAGTTCGAAGCAGTAGCCTCCGCGGCGATGCTCGATCACCTTGTCGACGATCGAGGGCAGGTCGAGCGCGACGCGCGCACCGGTCAGCGGATTGAGGTTTTCGAACGGAATCGCCTGCGGGTGCAGCAGATGCAGCCGGCGCAGCACGTCGAGCGTCGGCTCGACCGGGCCGTCGTAGCCGATGCGGGAGAAATAGCGCGAGAGGTCAAACGAGTCTGTCATGAACCTGCACCGAAAAAAGGGACACGCCACGATAGCATCGCGCGCAATCCCCATGTTGGGCGGGGTGATCTTCGTCGTCGCACGCGATGCCGGCACCGCATCGCGCGCCGCCCCGCGCAACGTTACGGCAGCAGCTTCAGCGCGGACGATGCGACCGACGGCACCGAAATGCCCTGGCTCGTCGCGAACTGCACGGCCTGGCTGAGCGTCGCAGCGAGCGACTGCAACTGGCCCGGCGCGCTTTGCGCAATATACGACGCAGCCTGCATGTTCTGCGGATTCAGACCCGACTGCAACAGCGACGCCGCGCTCGTCGAGCCGAGATTGCCGAGGCCGGATTGCAGCTGCGAATACTGCGTGAGCCCCTGCCCGAGCGACGCGAGGCCGTTGCTGAACGCCTGCTTGTCGATCGGCCCGTGCGTCGCGCCGCCGCTCGCGAATGCCTGGCCGAGCGCCTGCGACACCGATTGCTGCGCGCCGCCCATCTGCGACAGCGCGGCCGGCGTCAGCGCGTCGCCGCCGGCCAGCTGGCTCGCGGCCTGCTGCGCCTGCCCGGCCGCGCCGGTCAGGCCCATCGACGACGCGAGCGACGACTGGCCGGTCAGCACCTGCTGGTTCGCGCCGACATAGGCCTGCAGCAGTTGTGCGACGACGCCCTGCGCGGGCGCCGCCTGCTGCTGCCCGCCGCCGAGCAGCGATGCGCCGAGCGATTGCAGGTCGAGCTGCGCGTGCGCAGTACCGCTTGCCAGGATGCCGAACGCGATGCCTGCCAAGGCCAGGTGCCGGCCCGTCGCGCGAATCTGCTTCATGTGTTGTCCTCGTGCCCGAATTGTTGAGGCCGATATTGTCGAAGCGCGCCGCGCGCCGCCGCAACGACTGAAACACATCGAAACGAAATCACGCCATGCGGCGGCTTGCAATTCCGCGGCTGGTGTCCGCGCTCGGGCGGATTCGTCCGCGATTACCGTGCGATATCGGGCGGGGGCTGGAATTCGTTCGCGAGCCGCATCAATGGCGGCGGAAGCTGGGGCTGGCAAAGTGGCGCGGCTGGTGGTCGGCCGGGCGCCGTACGTCTTGAACGGCACGTCGAATTCACCATCGACCGGCGCGGCGGCGGCGCGGAACGTGCCGTGCCGCGTCGATGACATGACGCCACGCCGTCGCGCAACGTGCCCGACGCGGCGTGACGCGCGCCGACGAGCAACACAGTCGGGAATCAAAGCAAAACGGGCGGCTTGTCGCCGCCCGCTTCTCCATCCACTACCGGCCGTTCGCAACCGGCTTCGGCTTCGGCTTCGGCTTCGGCTTCGGCTTCGGCTTCGGCTTCGGCTTCGGCTTCGGCTTCGGCTTCCGGCTATCTGCCAGCGCGCGTTACGCAGCCATCCACGCCGGCACCCGCCCACCAACCCGCTCGGCCGCCCGCTCGTAGCCGCGTGCGAGCTGCAGCACCGCGAGATCGGCGCGCGGACGCCCGATCAGCTGCATCCCCATCGGCAGCCCCGCGTCGTTGAAGCCGACCGGCACGCTGATCACCGGGCAGCCGGCCAGCGTCCACGGCACGACCGTTTCCATCCAGCGGTGGTAGGTATCCATCGGGCGACCCGCGATCTCCTTCGGCCAGCGCTGCTCGACGTCGAACGGGAACACCTGCGCGGTCGGCGCCGCGATGAAGTCGTAGCGGTCGAAGAAGCTGAGAACGGCCTGATGCCACGCGGTGCGCTCGACGCTCGCGTCGAACACGGCCGCGCCCTGCATCGCGAGCAGCCCTTCGACCTCGTAGATCGCCTCGGGCTTCAGCAGCGCACGCCGCGCCGGGTCGCGATAGTGCGCCAGCAGCCCGCCACCGGACAGCAGGTGCCGGTGCGCGAGCCACAGGCGCCAGATCCGGTCGGGCGCGAACGCCGGCAGCGCGGCATCGACGTCGCAGCCGATCTCGCGCAGCGTCGCCAGCCCCTGCTCGCACAGCGCAAGCACGCCGGCCTCGGTCGCGAGATAGCCGTTCCAGTCGCCGACCCATGCGATGCGCTTGCCGCGCAGGTCGGCGTCGAGCGGCTGCGCGAACACGGCCGGATCCTCCGCGAGCGACAGCGGATCGTTGCGGTCGTAGCCGGCCTGGATGGCAAGCAACTGCGCGACGTCGCCGACCGTGCGGCCCATCGGCCCTTCGATGCCGAGTTGCTGCATGTACACGTCGACGCCCGGCCAGCGCGGCACGCGGCCCTGCGACGGCCGGAAGCCGTAGATGTTGCAGAACGCGGCCGGATTGCGCAGCGAACCGCCAAAATCGCTGCCGTCCGCCACCGGCAGCATCCGCGACGCGAGCGCCGCCGCCGTGCCGCCGCTGCTGCCGCCCGCGCTCTTCGTCAGGTCGTACGGGTTGCGCGTCGCGCCATAGACTTCGTTGAACGTGTGCGAGCCGAGCCCGAATTCGGGCGTGTTGGTCTTGCCGATGAAGATCGCGCCGGCCGCGCGCATCCGCGCGACGCCCACGGAATCGGCCTGCGGCACGTTCTCGCGGAAGATCGGCGAACCGTAGGTCGTCCGCAGCCCCTTCGTCATCGCCAGATCCTTCGGCGCCTGCGGCATCCCGTGCATCCAGCCGTGGTACTCGCCGCGCGCCAGCGCGGCATCCTTTTCCGCGGCTTCGGCGAGCAGTGCGTCGCGATCGCGCAGCGCGACGATCGCGTTGACCGCGCCGTTCACGCGCTCGACGTGATCGAGGTACGCACACATCGTCTCGACGCACGACACGGCCTTGCTGCGGATCGCCGACGCGAGCTCGCCCGCCGACAGGCGCACGATCGGGTCGACGGGGATGGAAGCGGGAGCGAGAAGCTGCGGGGCGCCGTGCGGCATGCGGAGTCTCCTGGAATCGGAATGGGATGGCGGGCCGCACGGCGGCGGTCGCTCCCGAACCGGCCGGGGGCGGCCGCGCCGCGGCCGATGCACTACTCTACGCGACGCCAGATCGGCGACCTCCGATATTTTCCGCCGCGATTCATTGCGGATCCGACTAAATCGGGGTGGCAAGCCACGGGTCGCCCACGCCGCCCCGGTCGATGAAATCGTTTATGCGCATAAACTTAAATTTCTTATATTTCTATTAGGCGCGGCACGACGCGGCGGGCGTTAACGACATTTTTACGCGGTCGCCCGTTCTCTTTAGATCGTTCGTCCCGGCGGCGCGCTACGCTGGAATCATCTCGTTTCCTGGACAACGTTCATGCTCAAGCTGCTGGTTCCGGTCGGCCACTCTCCCCGCTCGCTTCAGGCGGTTCGCCACGCGACCTTCCTGTATCGCGAACGGTGCGCGTCGGAGATCGTGCTGATCAACGTTCAGGCACCGCTCGAATCGACGCGGCTCGAGGCCTACCATCCGCTGTCGCGGCTGCGTTCCATCGAGGAGAAGTTCGCGTCCGACGATCTGGCCATGGCCGAGCGGATCCTGCGGGAAGCTGGCGTCAAGTACAGCGTCGTGATGAAGGTGGGCCCGGTGGCCGATACGATCGCGTCCGTCGCGGCCGAGACGGGGTGCGACGAGATCGTGGTCGTCGCGCCGCGGCACGATCCGTTGCATGCGCTGATGTCGGTGTTCCGCCGCAGCGTGATGAGCCGGCTGGTGCGGATTTCGAATGTGCCGGTCACGGCCGTGCAATGACGGGGATGACGCGCGGCGGCGCGTCGACGGCTCGTTCGATGACGGGCCGCAGGCTTGCAACGAGCGGTGCGGCACGTGTGCGCGTTGCCGCTCACGTGCGCACCGGCCTTCTCGCAACGCTTAATCGATGACCTTGCGCCAGAACACGAAATGGGCGGCGGCCGTTGATGCAACGAGCAGGATGGCCCACATCGGGGCGAGGCTGATCAGGACAGAAGAGACGTTAAGCATTTGGATTCCTCACTATTTCGATAGCGACGTTCAACACGCAACTGCTTGCCGGAACCGATGCATTCGACCGCGATCGCGTTCCGTCAAATCATGCATTCATGCTATCGCTTTGAACGGCCACGCGACCGCCCCCTCCCGTCCGTAACCTGACATTCGTCAAACTCGCGCGAATCGCGTGCCTGTCGAGCTGAAATTCGTCGCGCGAATGCCTCGCCGTCCGCCCCGTTTCGCCGGCCAGTCGCATTGAAGCTGCGCCCTCCTTGCGCACGCAAACCACGAAAAACGGGACAGGATCACCCCGCCCGCCCCGTTTCAGCAGACGTTTACCGGGGGAACCCCCAAGTGCTTCGTCAAACGGGTCCGCGTTACGCTTGAGTGACGAGGAGACGAACCATGAGACGAGCCGTACATATCGCTGTTTTCGCACTGCTGGCATATCTCATTGGCGATCGCGCGATCCTGCATGCGCAAGGCCGCGACACCAGCCCGCTCGCGTGCGAACAGGGCGCCGCGCAAGTGAAGGTCGACGCGCTCGGCCGCGGCTTCGGCGAAGCCGCCGCCAGCAGCCAGGGCGAGGCATTCATGTCGGGCTGCCTGGTGACGGGGCGCGGCAACCAGGACGTCGCGCTGGCGAACCGCTGACGCGCATCCGTTGAGGTGCCGGTCGCGTTCGGATCACGACGGCTAGGCCGGCGCCGCGCGACCGCATCCATTTCCGCCTTTTCGATCGATATTGCGACCCATGTCACGGTCCGGACGGCGGTCGCACCGAACGTCCACACGTGACCTGTATCGTCGCGGGGAAGACGCGTCGACATCGGTTCGATCGGGGCATCCTTGCCGTCTGGCACGCACCTGTCGATCAACCAGCCGAATTTCCGGCCGGCGCATCGAAACCCCGCTTCATCTCCAACGACAACCCACCCAACGATGAGCCATCCGCACACCGAGTTGATCCAGCGCTTCTACACGGCGTTCCAGCAGCGCGACATCGACGGGATGCTCGCCTGCTATGCCGATGACGTCGTGTTCAGCGATCCCGCATTCGGCGAACTGCGCGGCGACCTCGCACGCGACATGTGGCGCATGCTGGTCGCGCGTGCGCAGGACTTTTCATTGACGTTCGGCGACGTCGACGCGGACCAACAGGCCGGGCGCGCCAAGTGGATCGCCCAATACCGGTTCACCACGACCAACCGCATGGTGGTCAACCGGATCGATGCGCGGTTCCGGTTTCGCGACGGACTCATCGTCGAGCATCGCGACAGCTTCGACCTGTGGCGCTGGTCGCGTCAGGCGCTGGGACTGAAGGGCGCCCTGCTCGGCTGGACGCCTTTCGTGCAACGCGCGATCCGCGCGCAGGCAAGGAAGAATCTCGACGCGTATCGCGCCAAACGGAAGTAGCGCACGCAACCGTTATGGCTTCATCGTCGCGTTGATCAGGTCGTAGGCCATGTCCGGCAGAACGCCGTCCGGATTCTTGAGACCGTACTGGCGATACCAGCTTTCGTCGGCTTCGGGATGCGGGCCGACGAGCCCGACGCGCCCTTTGCCGTAACGATAGGTCGCGGCCGCGATATCGCGGTTCGGATAGGTCGCCAGCACCATCGCGCCAGGGGCGGCCGGGAGCATCGCGCCGTCCTGGAAGTAGATCCAGCGCTTTTTCCCGCGCCATACCACCGGCGTCACCGTGTCGGCGATACCGTGGACTGTCGAGCCCGGCCGGCCGACCTCGGAGTCGAACTCGCCGTCGACCAGCCCGAAACCCGGGTCGCCCGCCAGGTAGGCACCCATGCAGATGCCCAGATAGCGCCCACCGTTCGACACGTATTGCCGCACGGCCTTGATCGAATGCTTCCCGATGCTGGCCACCGCGCCGGGGATGTCCTGCCCGCCGCCCGGCTGGACATAGAGCGCGGCGCCCGCCAGGACGGCGGGCGTGATCTTGAGTTTTTCCGCCGGCCCGACGTAGATCACCCGGAACTTGTGTTCCGACTCACGCAGGCGGCTGGCGATCGTCTCGGGACAGCCATCGCACGCGGCCGGGCCACGATAGACCAGTGCGACGGGACGGCCGGCGGAGCCGCTCGTCGCGTCGTCGGCCGCAGCCGCATGAACGACCGACGACGCGACGAGCGCCACCACCACGAAAATCGATTCTCTGGATCGCATGTTCTTGAACGACGGGATTTGAGGGCTCGCGGCCATCCAGGACGAAGCGACCTGCACGCGCCGATGCTCGCCCCGCTTTTTGAAACCTGGTTGAAAGCCGCGTGAAATAGAGCGTAGGCGCGCGAAAGCGGCGTGTGTGTGCCGTTTCTTGCGTGCTTGTGCAGATATGTCGCCGCCGACTCCCCCGCGCCACCGCGCTTCCCCGCGCCCTGCGCGTCAACTCTTATATAAGACATAAGACATTTGACGTTAAAGAGCATTGAGATTAGAATCCCGCTGCAAAGCAGTGCCTGGAACAGCCCCGGAGTGCCGGCAAGGCCTTCCCCTCAAACGCAATATCAGCAGGTCTCCCCATGCTTGAAAACTTTCGTGCTCACGTGGCCGCCCGCGCCGCGCTCGGTATTCCTCCCCTGCCGCTGACGGCTCAGCAGACCGCCGAACTGGTGGAACTGCTGACGAACCCGCCCGCCGGCGAAGAGCAGACGCTGCTCGACCTGATCACCCATCGCGTGCCCGCAGGCGTCGACGAAGCCGCCCGCGTGAAGGCCGGCTTCCTGGCCGCCGTGGCCAAGGGCGAGACCGCCTGCCCGCTGCTCTCGCGCGAACGCGCCACCGAACTGCTCGGCACGATGCTCGGCGGCTACAACATCCAGCCGCTGATCGAGCTGCTGTCCGATGAAGCCGTGGCCGCCGTCGCCGCAGACGCACTGAAGAAAACCCTGCTGATGTTCGACCAGTTCCATGACGTCAAGGAACTCGCCGACAAGGGCAACGTGCACGCCAAGGCCGTGCTGCAAAGCTGGGCCGACGCCGAATGGTTCACGAGCCGTCCGGAAGTGCCGCAAAGCCTGACCATCACCGTGTTCAAGGTGACGGGCGAAACCAACACCGACGACCTGTCGCCGGCCCCGGACGCCACCACCCGCCCGGACATCCCGATGCACGCGCTGGCGATGCTGAAGAACGCACGCCCGGGCATCACGCCGGAAGAAGACGGCAAGCGCGGCCCGGTCAAGTTCATCGAATCGCTGAAGGAAAAGGGTCACCTGGTCGCCTACGTGGGCGACGTGGTCGGCACCGGCTCCTCGCGCAAGTCGGCCACCAACTCGGTGCTGTGGTTCACGGGCGAAGACATCCCGTTCGTGCCGAACAAGCGTTTCGGCGGCGTGTGCCTCGGCAGCAAGATCGCCCCGATCTTCTACAACACGATGGAAGACGCCGGCGCACTGCCGATCGAGCTCGACGTGTCGCAGATGGAAATGGGCGACGTGGTCGAACTGCGTCCGTATGACGGCAAGGCGCTGAAGGACGGCAACGTGATCGCCGAATTCCAGGTCAAGTCCGACGTGCTGTTCGACGAAGTGCGCGCCGGCGGCCGCATTCCGCTGATCATCGGCCGCGGCCTGACCGCGAAGGCACGTGAAGCGCTGGGCCTCGCGCCGTCGACGCTGTTCCGCCTGCCGCACCAGCCTGCCGACAGCGGCAAGGGCTTCTCGCTCGCACAGAAGATGGTCGGCCGCGCATGCGGCCTGCCGGAAGGCCAGGGCGTGCGCCCGGGCACGTACTGCGAACCGAAGATGACCTCGGTCGGCTCGCAGGACACCACGGGCCCGATGACCCGCGACGAACTGAAGGATCTCGCGTGCCTCGGCTTCTCGGCCGATCTCGTGATGCAGTCGTTCTGCCACACGGCCGCGTATCCGAAGCCGGTCGACGTGAAGACGCACCAGACGCTGCCGAACTTCATCAGCACGCGTGGCGGCATCGCGCTGCGCCCGGGCGACGGCGTGATCCACTCGTGGCTGAACCGCATGCTGCTGCCCGACACCGTCGGCACCGGCGGCGATTCGCACACGCGCTTCCCGATCGGCATCAGCTTCCCGGCAGGTTCGGGCCTGGTCGCGTTCGCGGCCGCCACCGGCACGATGCCGCTGGACATGCCGGAATCGGTGCTGGTCCGCTTCAAGGGCAAGATGCAGCCGGGCGTCACGCTGCGTGACCTCGTCAACGCGATCCCGCTGTACGCGATCAAGCAGGGCATGCTGACGGTCGCCAAGCAAGGCAAGAAGAACATCTTCTCCGGCCGCATCCTCGAAATCGAAGGCCTGCCCGACCTGAAGGTCGAGCAAGCATTCGAGCTGTCGGATGCGTCGGCCGAGCGTTCGGCAGCCGGTTGCTCGGTGCACCTGAACAAGGAACCGATCATCGAGTACCTGAACAGCAACATCACGCTGCTGAAGTGGATGATCGCGCAGGGCTACCAGGATCCGCGCAGCCTGCAGCGCCGTATCGAGGCGATGGAACAGTGGCTGGCCGACCCGCAACTGCTGTCGCCGGATGCAGACGCCGAGTACGCGGCCGTCATCGAGATCGACCTCGCCGACATCCACGAGCCGATCGTCGCATGCCCGAACGACCCGGACGACGTGAAGACGCTGTCCGACGTCGCAGGCGCGAAGATCGACGAAGTGTTCATCGGCTCGTGCATGACCAACATCGGTCACTTCCGTGCCGCGTCGAAGCTGCTCGAGGGCAAGCGCGACATCCCGGTCAAGCTGTGGGTCGCGCCGCCGACCAAGATGGACCAGAAGCAGCTGACCGAAGAAGGCCACTACGGCGTGTTCGGCACGGCCGGTGCGCGTACCGAAATGCCGGGCTGCTCGCTGTGCATGGGTAACCAGGCACAGGTGCGCGAAGGCGCGACGGTCATGTCGACGTCGACCCGTAACTTCCCGAACCGTCTCGGCAAGAACACGAACGTGTATCTCGGCTCGGCGGAACTGGCGGCGATCTGCTCGCGTCTGGGCAAGATCCCGACCAAGGAAGAGTACATGGCCGACATGGGCGTGCTCAGCGCGAACGGCGACCAGATCTACAAGTACATGAACTTCGACCAGATCGAAGACTTCAAGGAAGTGGCCGACACCGTGCAGATGTAAGCACGCGGAGCGGGCTGCGGCGGGTGGTTGACGTCGCAGCACACCACGCAATGGCGTCGCAGGCTGAATAGCCGCGGCGCCATTTTTTTATGCGGTGCCGAAACGAGCCCCCTGGGAGATGGCGGGAAAGCCGCGATGACCGGCGTTTCTAACGCCGCTTCGCGACATTCACGCGCCCTCGCCGCCCGGCTCGCGGCGGATCACCAGTTCGTTGAAGCCGGTGTGCGGGTCGGGTTCGCGCGCAAAGCGATGCGCGGGAAGTACGGCCAGCAGGATCTCGGCGGTCGTGCGCACCATGCAGCCGCTGGCCACGTGGCCGCCCGACACGCGGCCGACCACATCGGAAACGGACATGTGCAGGTGCGCGCCGTCCGGCGATACCGAGCCGGCCAGCGTCAGGATTTCGAGGTCGCCGCGCAGCTCGGTCGGCACGTCGGCCCCGGCAAAGCGCAACTGCGCAACGCTCAGGCTGCCGATGCCCTGGATCACGAATGCCGCACGCGCGTCGTGCTGACGCAATGCGTGCTCGATCGACGCGCGCAGGTCGTCGCCGGGGGAAAGACGCAGAGGGTGAGCTTGCATGGTCGAGCACCTGCCGATGGAGGATGGTGTCGACCAAGAGTACGTTCGCGCGGTGAATCCGGCAAGTCACCCGCACTCGGGAACATCGCGCGCCTGCGCCGCCACTGGCCCCGGCATCAGACAGTAAAACGCTCGCTCGCGAACTGCGTATCCGGCACGCCTGCCGTCATCGCCACGTCCCGCACCGCCTGCACGAGCAGCGGCGGCCCGCATACGTAGATGTCCGGCGGCGCATCGCTCTGCGCAAGCGCCGTGCGCAACGCGTCGGCCGGCGTGCCGCGCAACCCGCCCCACTTCTCGTCCGGAAGCCATACGCACAAATCGACGCGCAGTTGCGGCAGGTCCGCCTGCAATCGCGCGAGTTCATCGAGCATGAACAGTTCGCTTTCCTGATTGACGCCGAAAAACAGCCGGGCGTCGGCCATCTCCTGAAATTCAGCCATGCGCCGCAGCATCGACAGGATCGGCGCGAGCCCCGTACCACCAGCGACGAACCAGCGCGGCCGCAGGCTGTCCGTGAACAGCCCGAAGCCGCCCATCGGCACGCGCACGGTCAGCGGATCGCCTGGCCGCGCACGCTCGCGCAGGTACGTCGAAAACCAGCCGCCTGGCCGCAGCCGGATCAGGAACTCGAGGCGGCCGTCCCAGTTGCTCGTGTTCGCGAGCGAATACGGGCGGCGCACACCGCTGCCCGGCACCTCGAGTTCCGCGAACTGACCGGGCTCGAACTCCGCGGCCGAACCGAACGCGTCGTCGGGCTCGACCTGCAGCTCGACACGCATCGTGTCGGCCGCGATCGTGTCGAGCGCCGCGATCCGCGCGGTGCGCACGGGTACCGGATGCAGCAGCACCTTGGTCCGGTCGTACGGCGCGGCGACCTGCAGGTCGCCGCGCGGCCGGGTCCGGCACATCAGGACCGCGCCGCGCTGGCCGGCCGGCAGCACGCCGGCGCTGTCGGGCTGCATCTCGTACGCTCCGTCGACGACGGTCGCCTGGCAAGCGCCGCAGCTGCCGCGCCGGCATTGCGACGGCAGCGTGATATCGGCGTCGGCCGCGGCCGAGAGCAGATCCTGCTCGCTGCCGCAGTCGAAGCCGAAGCGCTCGCCGTCGCGTGTCGTGATCTCGATGCGATAGGTCATCGAACGATCCCGCTCAAGCGGCCTGGCGCGCCAGCGACGCGGCCAGGTCGGTGCCTGCGTCGCCGATCGGCTGGATGCCGAACTGCTCGACCAGCACCGCCAGCACGCCCGGCGTCACGAAGGCCGGCAGCGTCGGCCCGAGACGGATGTTGCGCAGCCCGAGCGCGAGCAGCGTCAGCAGCACGGCCGCCGCCTTTTGCTCGAACCACGAGATCACGAGCGACAGCGGCAGATCGTTCACGCCGCATTCGAATGCGTCGGCGAGCGCCGTCGCGATCCGGATCGCCGAGTAGCTGTCGTTGCACTGCCCGACGTCGAGCAGGCGCGGAATGCCGCCGATATCGCCGAACGCGTGCCGGTTGAAGCGGTACTTGTTGCAGCCGAGCGTCATCACGACCGTATCGTCGGGCGCCTGCTCCGCGAAGTCGGTGTAGTAGTTGCGGCCCGGCGCCGCGCCATCGCAGCCGCCGATCAGGAAGAAATGGCGGATCTGTCCGGCCTTGACCGCGTCGATGACCTTGTCCGCCACGCCGAGCACCGCATGCCGGCCGAAGCCTACCGTGATCGTCTCTTCCGGCGCCGTGGCCGGAAACCCGGGCAGTGCCTGCGCGGCGCGGATCAGCGTCGAGAAATCGTGATGCTCGAGATGGCGCACGCCCGGCCAGCCGACCGGCCCCGTCGTGAAGATCCGCTGCCGGTACAGCGGCATCGGCTCGATGATGCAGTTGGACGTCATCAGGATCGGCCCGGGGAAATGCGCGAAATCGCTCTGCTGATCCTGCCATGCGCCGCCGTAGTTGCCGACCAGGTGCGGAAACGCCTTCAGCGCCGGATACGCATGGGCCGGCAGCATCTCGCCGTGCGTATACACGTGAATGCCCGTGCCGGCCGTCTGTTCGAGCAGCGCGTGCAGATCGCCGAGATCATGGCCCGATACGAGAATCGACTTGCCCGCCACCGGCGACACGCGCACGGCGGTCGGTTGCTGCGCGCCGAAACGGCCGGTGTTCGCGCTGTCGAGCAACTCCATGACCGTCAGGTTCAGCCGGCCGAGGTCGAGTGCCTGCGTGAGCAGCGCGTTGACGTCGCTGGGGTCGCGCGCGAGAAACGCGAGCGCCGCCTCGATCCCCTCGTAGATGTCGTCGCGTTCGTAGCCGAGCACCCGCGCATGATGCGCATACGCGCACACGCCTTTCAGCCCGTACAGCACCAGCGCGCGCAGGCCGACGATATCCGCGCCCACCTTGTCGAGCCCGTTGTCCACGCCGACGCTCGCCGCCTGTTCCAGCAGGCCGGCCAGATCGTCCGCCGGCTGCCACATCGCCGGCCCGTGCTGCGCCCGGACGACCGTTCCCGCCGCCCGCGCGCTCGCTTCACATGCGGCCTTCACGCGGTCGCGCGTCTGCGCCGCTTCGCGCAGCAGCGCGACGAAACGGGCCGCATGGAAGTTCACGTTGGTCAGCGTCGTGAACATCGCATACAGCACGAACCGGTCGGCGTCGCGATCCGGTGCGCCCATCGCACGCGCGATCGCGCCGTATTGCGCAATGCCCTTCACCGCATGGACCAGCAGGTCCTGCAGGTCCGCCGTCGTTGCATCCTTGCCGCAGTTGCCTTTCGCCGATGCGCAGCCGGGCCGTGCGCCGGTCCGGGCGGTCTGTTCGCATTGATAGCAAAACACGGTGCTCTCCTTTCTCGATCATGGGGGTGCGGGTCGGCGCGATCGGCGGCGGAACACGCGTTCCTCACCGCCGGGCATCCCGCCCGCTTCAAGATGCGTTGTGCATGCATCTTTTTCCATGATGTTTCGGCACGCGTTTCGCAGCCCTGATGCAGATCAAGAAACCGGACGCACTCGGGTGAGGCAACTTGTCGCTATGACTGCCCGCCGGCTTCGGTGGCAGGTTCGCTTTCGTCGCCGGCATCCGCGCCTTCGATGCCCCAGTCGCCGTATCGATACCAGTCGTCACCGAGCAGCTCGCTCGGGTGCTGTGTACGGCTGGAGCCGTTGCCGCAGCGCATCGCGTGCGTCGCGCAGTAGTTGTCGCATCCCCAGCAGATCCGCTCCGGATGCACGGGATGCAGCGGAAATTTCCTGGCCATGATCTTGTCTTCCCGGTGTCGTTTCATCCGCTACCGTTCGACTCTAGTTCACCGGTGTACACGCGCCATGCGGCATTCGTTCGCACCGGCGGCACGGCATCGGCTAGGCACGCGCAGGCGATTGGTCTAGTCTCCACGGTATTCCGCGGCGCGAGCCGCCCATCCGAACCCTGCCCGATGACTGCCATTCCGAACCGACGATCCCGCCTGCGCGGCGGCCTGCTTGGCCTGCTGATCGGCGACGCGCTGGGCGTGCCGTACGAATTCCACGATGCCGCGTCGATCCCGCCGCCCGCCGCGATCGACATGACGCCGCCACCCGGCTTTGCGCGTGCACACGACGGCGTGCCGCCCGGCACCTGGAGCGACGACGGCGCGCAGGCGCTCGCGCTGCTCGCCGCGTTATCGGACGACCGCGAGCTGAATCTCGACACGTTCGCCCGCAACCTGCAGGACTGGTTTCATCGCGG
This sequence comes from Burkholderia sp. Ac-20345, assembly GCF_017104825.1. NCBI lineage: Bacteria > Pseudomonadati > Pseudomonadota > Betaproteobacteria > Burkholderiales > Burkholderiaceae > Burkholderia > Burkholderia sp. Ac-20345. Next base: position 22,377 of record NZ_JAAGPO010000083.1, read on the forward strand.
CGCCTTCACGCCGGACGGCCGCGTGTTCGACGTCGGCCTGCAAACGCAGCGCGCACTCCATGCGCTGGCTGCCGGCACCGCGCCTGCCGTTGCCGGCCCCGGTGGCGAACGCGACAACGGCAACGGCTCGCTGATGCGCTGCTTTCCGGTGGTGATGGTCGCCGCATCGCGCGACGAAGCGATCCGGCTCGCGTGCAGGCAGAGCGTCGTCACGCACGGCCACGTGCGATCGCAGCTGGCCTGTGCACTCTATGGCCTGACGGCATGGGGCATCGTCGAAGGCCTGCCCGCGCCCGACGCGGTGCGCGCGGCCGAAGACGAGCTGCTGACGCGCTACGCGGGCACCGCCGACGAGATCGAACTGAAGACCGTGCTCGATGGCCGCTTCGACGCACCGCAAGGATCCGGTTACGTGGTCGACAGCTTCTGGTCGTCGATCCATTGCCTGCTGTCGACGGGCAGCTACGAGGCCTGCGTGAAGCGCGCGATCGCGCTCGGCAACGACACGGATACGACGGCGGCCATCGCCGGCAGCCTCGCCGGCGCGCTGTATGGCGAGCACGCATTGCCCGCCCGGTGGGTCGCGGCGCTGCGCGGGAAAGAACAGATCGAGGGCTGGCTCGCGAAACCCTGAGCGTTCGTCGAGAAAATCCGGCAGACAACCGCCGGGATTGACATGACCGGGCCTTCACCGGCCCGGCCGCATCATGCTTCACACTTCACGCGCGCCGGTCGCTCGCCAGCAACCCGTACAGCGCGCTGTCCGACACTTCGTCGCCGACGATCCAGCGTTCGCGCAGCAACCCTTCCCGCGCGAAGCCGAGCCGTTCGAGCAGCCGCGCCGACGCGACGTTGCGCGGATCGATATCGGCTTCGAGTCGGTTCAGCCGCAGCGTGCCGAACGCGTGATCGATCACGGCCGACGCCGCTTCGCGCATGTAGCCGCCGCTCCAGTACTTGCGCTGCAGGCTGAAGCCGATCTCGGCGCGCCGGCATTGCTCGTTCGCATGGAACAGCACGCATTCGCCGATCGCTTCGCCGGTTTCCCGCAGTTCGAGCACGCAGATCTGGTCCTGCCCGCTCGCGGACGTCGTCAGGTTGCGCGCGACGCGCTCGATCGCCTGTTCGATGTGCGTCATCGGCGAGAACGAGAAATAGCGCATCGCTTCCGCATCCGACCAGATCTCGAAAAACGCGTGCGCGTCGGCTTCGCGTAGCGGCCGCAGGACGAGGCGGGAAGTATCCAGCGTGACGGGTTCGAACAGGGGCATGGCGACAGTCGGTCGAAAAACGGGATCGTGAATTAGAACACGCGAACCGCAAGTCAGCCATTTCGTGCGTTCGCACGCCCCATTCCCCCTCGGCACCCGGTGGCCGCCAAACAAAAAGGCCCGGACATCGTCCGGGCCTCTTCACTTCATCCGTTACCGCCGGCCGCGCTTACGCTTCAAGCGCCTCGAGCACCTTCCCCTTCGTCTCGATCCCGACGAAGTGCACGGTCACCGCCGCGATCAGCGGCACGATGCCGATCAGGTAGAACGCCGGCGCGAGGTTGCCGCCGATGATCGCGTGCGGCACCACCATCGGCGCGACGAACGACGCGATCTTCAACCATGCGCTGCCGAGCCCGCAGCCCGACGCGCGGATGCTCGTCGGATACTGCTCCGGCGTATAGACGTAGGCGGTAATGAACCCCGACGCCATCAAGCCGAGCGACAGCGAGCAGAAGATCGACACGACATACACCGACGACGCGTGATAGACACCCGCGAACGCCAGCGACAGCGCGCACAGCACGAACGACCACACGATCACCGGCTTGCGGCCGAGCTTGTCGACGAGCAGCGCCGACGCCAGCGACCCGAGCACGCCCATCACCGAGCCGATCACCGCCAGGTTCAGCGCGAGCTGCAGCGGCGCGTGATAGAAGTTCTTGTAGATCGTCGGCAGCCACGTCGACAGCCCGTACTGGATGAACCCGCAGGTCGCCCACAACGTCGCCACCGCGAGCGTGCGCTTGCGATACGCGGCGCTGAACAGGTCGCTCATCTTGCGCTTCGGGTGCTGGCGCACCATCTCGTCGAACGCGGCCGCCTGCGTGACGGGCGGCAGTTCGCCGCGCACCGACGCTTCGAACACGCCGACCGCACGCCCGGCTTCCGGGAGCCGCCCGCGCGACGCGAGCCAGCGCGGCGATTCCGGCACGAGGCGCGTGAGCACGAGCGACAGGATCAGCGGCAGCCCGCCGACGAAGTACATGATTTCCCAGCCGAAGCGCGGCACGAGCCACGCACCGAGCGCCATCGACACGAGCAGGCCGATCGGGAACACGATCTCGTACAGCAGTACGAAGCGGCCGCGGCCATGTGCACGCGTGATCTCGTTGATGTACGTCGCGGCAACCGGCAGCTCGCCGCCCAGGCCCAGGCCCTGCAGGATCCGCAGCAGCACGAAGATCTCGAAGGTCGGCGCGAAGCCGCACGCGATGCTCGTGACGCCGATCACGGCCGAGCTCCACGCGATCGCCTTCACGCGGCCGTGCTTCTCCGCAAGCGCGGGAAACAGGAAGGCGCCGATCAGCTGGCCGATCGCGCCGGATGCGATCAGCAGGCCGATCTGCGTCGGCGACAGCCCCCATTTGTGAATCAGCAGCGGCAGCGTCGCCGCGATCGTGATCACGTCGAAGCCGTCGAAGAACGTCGCGGTGCCGATCAGCACGCGGGCGCGGATCTGCATCGCGTTGGCGGGAAGCCGCTCGAGCCGCGCGATGATCGCGCCGGGCGTGGAGGCGGCAGCTTCCATCGTGGCGCGACCGGCCACGACGTTGTCGAAAGTGCTCATGCGGGGTGTCTCCTGTGTCTCGTCGCCCGGTCAGGCCAGTGTCTTGCTCGTGTCCGCCAGGGCTTCCGTATCCACTGCCCGGCCCTGGTTCATCCACTTGCGCGCGAGCTTCAGCTCACGCGCGTTGTTGACGGCGATGACACCTCTCACATGTCCTTCGCCCACGAAAAACAGCGTCGCGCGTCGTGCGGCAAGATCGCCGCGCACGACGAGCTGCGCATCGGCCGGCAGATCGCCGAGGATCTGCAGGTTCACGTCGTATTGATCCGACCAGAACCACGGAATCTCCGCGTACGGCGTACGCACGCCGAGCACGGCCTTCGCAGCCGCGATCGCCTGGTTCTGCGCGTTGGCCCACGATTCGAGCCGCACGCGCCGCTTCAGCCAGCCGTTGTGATGGTTCGCGACGTCGCCGCACGCGAAGATCGCCGGATCGCTCGTCGCGCCGAATTCGTCGACGACGATGCCGTCGTCGATCGCCAGCCCCGCATCGCTCGCGAGCGACGCGTTCAGCGCGAGGCCGATGCCGGCCACCGCGAAATCGGCGTCGATCGTCGTGCCGTCGGCGAGCGTCGCGCGTACCTTCGACGCGTCTTCCGGCTGCGCGTCGAGCGATGCGAGCGCCGCGCCGAGCCGTACGTCGACACCGTTGGCGCGATGCAGGTCGAGCAGGAAATCCGACACGAGCTGCGGCACCGAGCGGCCGCACAGCCGCGGCGCGCCTTCGACGACGACCGCTTCGACGCCGAGCTTGCGCGCGGTCGCCGCGACTTCGAGGCCGATCCAGCCGCCGCCGATCACGAGCACGCGCTGACTCGCGCGCAGCTTCTCGCCGAGCGCGGCCGCTTCGTCGAGCGTGCGCAGGTAATGCAGGTTCGGCGTCTTCACGAGCGAGGCCGGCAGGCGGCGCGACGTGCCGCCGGTCGCGATCACGAGCCGGTCATATTCGATCTCGCGGCCGCTTTCGGTTTTCACGACGCGGCGCGCACGGTCGATCGATGCTGCGCGCTCCGGCTGCCATGCTTCGACGTTCAGCGCGTCGAATTCGTCGGGACGCACGACGCGCACGGTTTCGATGTCGGCGTCGCCGGCCAGCACGGCCTTCGACAGCGGCGGGCGCTCGTACGGCAGATGCGGTTCGTCGGCGATCATCACGAGGCGGCCGGCATAGCCTTCCGCGCGCAGCGTCTTCAGCACCCAGCCGGCGGCCTGGCCGCCGCCGATCACGACGACCGTGCCGGGCGCTGCCTGCTCCTGTGCGTTCCCTTCGCTCATGATTTGCGCTCCGTCATGAACTTGCCTTCCGGCGCCTTTGCGTTCTTCTGCCGGCGCGTGTTGCCGTCGAGGCCGCCGTCGACGGCCCATTCGGCGAACACGGTCGGGCCCGGCTCGAATTCGCGCGGCTGCCATTCGGGCGTCAGCACGTCTTCGTCCGCGTAGTACTCGATCAGCCCGCCGGCCGGGTTCTGGAAGTACCAGAAGTACGCGGACGACACCGGGTGACGCCCCGGGCCGAGCTGCGTTTCCCAGCCGCAGCGGTCGATGTGCATGCCGCCGCCGAACACCTCGTGGATGTCGCGCACGGTGAACGCGACGTGGTTCAGGCCGCGTTTGCCGTTCGGCAGCGCGAGCAGGAACAGGTCGTGGTGGCCGCCGTGCGGCGCGCAGCGCATGAACGCGCCGCGGCCCGGGTAACGGTCGGACGTCTCGAAGCCCAGCAGTTCGTGATAGAACTTTTCCTGCGCGTCGAGGCAGTTCGTGAAGAACACGACATGCCCGACCTCGACCGGCTCTGCGCGTGCATAGATCGGGCTCGGCTGGTCGACGCGCAGCGTCTGGCCCCACACGTTCGACGGCGAGCCCGTGATGTCGAGTTCTCGCTTGCGCGTGACTTCAACGCGGATCGCCATTCCGTTCGGGTCGATGCAGCCGACCGCATCGTCCTGCGCGTAATAGCCGGGCTGGCCGGCGAGCTTCGTGCGCAGCGCGTCGAGCTCCTGCTGCGTCGCAACGCCCCACGTGACTTCACGCAGCGTCGGGCCCGCCTCGAACGCGGGCGGCAGCGCCGGATCGTCGGCCTTGACGGCCAGCACGGTGCAGCCGTTCAGCGTCTCGAAGCGTGCGCGCGAGTCGTCGTGCGCGACTTCCTTCATCCCCCAGTCGGCGAAAAAGCGCCGGCAGGTCGCGAGGTCGTCGACGCCGTACGTGATCTGCTCGATTCCCAAAATGCTCATTGCGTCATTCCCCTTCGCTCAGTTCGCCCACGGCAGCGGCGCGTCGTTCAAGCCCCAGTAGAGGCTCTTCTGCTGCATGTACTCGCGGATGCCCAGACGCCCCTTCTCGCGGCCCATCCCGCTCTCCTTCCAGCCCGAGAACGGCGTGGAAATCGAGAACAGCTTGTACGTGTTGATCCAGACGGTGCCCGTTTCCAGCGCACGCGCGATGCGCCAGGCGCGCTTGTAGTCGCGCGTCCAGATGCCGGCCGCCAGGCCGAACACGCTGTCGTTCGCCTGCGCGATCAGCGACGCTTCATCGTCGAACGGCATCGCGACGAGCACCGGGCCGAAGATTTCTTCCTGGCAGATGCGCGCGCTGTTCGGCAGGCCTTCGAGAATCGTCGGCTGATAGAAGAAGCCGTTTTCGCGCCCGTCGCCCGACGGCCGCTCGCCGCCGCACAGCAGGCGGCCGCCTTCCTCGAGGCCGAGCGCCACGTAGCGCTCCACCGATTCGCGATGCTTCGCGGTGATCAGCGGCCCCATCTGCGTGTCGGGCCGCGTCGGGTCGCCCACGCGCAGCTTGCGTGCGCCCGCGACCAGGCGCTTCATGAATTCGTCGTACACCGAGCGCTGCACGAACAGCCGCGAGCCCGCGATGCACGCTTCGCCCGACGAGCTGAAGATGCCGTACAGCACGCCGTTGACCGCGTGATCGAGATCGGCGTCGTCGCATACGATGGTCGGCGACTTGCCGCCGAGTTCGAGCGACACCGGCATCAGCTTTTCGGCCGCGATGCGTGCGATGCCGCGGCCCACTTCGGTGCCGCCGGTGAACGACACCTTCTTCACCAGCGGATGACGCACGAGCACGTCGCCGATCACCGAGCCCTTGCCGGGCAGCACGCTCAGCACGCCCTTCGGCACGCCCGCTTCCTCGCAGATGCGAGCCAGCGCGAGCGACACGAGCGGCGTGACTTCGGCCGGCTTCAGCACCACCGCGTTGCCGCCGGCCAGCGCCGGCGCAAGCTTCTGCGCATCGGATGCGATCGGCGAATTCCACGGCGTGATCGCCGCGATCACGCCGATCGGCTCGTGCACGCTCATCGTCAGGTAGTCGCCGCGCGACGGCGTCAGCTCTTCGTCGAGCGTCTCGAGGCACGCCGCGAAATAGCGGAACGTGTTCGCGGCGCTCGCCACCAGCACGCGCGTCTCGTTGATCGGCTTGCCGTTGTCGCGGCGCTGCAGGTTCGCGAGCGCCTCGTGGCGCTGCATGATCAGATCGGCGATGCGGTACAGCACCTGCGCGCGCAGGTGCGGTTTCAGCCCGGCCCAGTCGGCGCGGCGCCACGCGGCGTCGGCGGCCACGACGGCTTCGGCCGCGTCGTCCGCATTCGCGGTCGACACTTCCATGTTCAGCGACTGGTCGGCCGGATAGATGCTCGCGTAAGGCGCGCCACGGCCGCGCCGCCATTCGCCGCCGATCAGGATGTTGCCGTCGGGTACGAGGCTCGTATCGAAAGGAGTCATGTCACAAGTCCCACAAATCTGTCTCTGCACGTCCGCCCTCGCCGTGGCGCGGGCGGACATTCAATGGCCCGGTCAGATCACGCAGCGGGCCGCGCGGTTGCGCAGCGCGCGGATCGCGCTGTACGCCGTCAGCGCGGACGTCTTCGGGTTGTCGGGCAGCGGCTTGCCGCTCATTTCCAGCGACATTTCGCCGAATGCGCCGCGCGCGGTGATGCGGTGCACGTTGCGCGCGACGGCCGGATCGGCAATCAGGCGCACGTGCGTCGCGTCGAGGCCGAGGCCCGCGAGCGCAACGGTTGCCGCGACGTTCGCGTTCTTCGGATACAGGCGTGCGGCATCGCGCGCGCTGCCTTCGAAGATCACCTTTTCCTCGGTCATCGCGCGCAGGTCGCACAGCGCCTCGGCGGGCGTGCCGAGCCAGCCGAGCGGCGGCTTGCGGCCCACGTACAGCACTTCGTCGAGGCCGCCCTGCTTCGCGGACGCCAGCGCGTCGATCCCGCCGATCGCACCGGACAGCAGCGTCACCGTCGCGTCACCTTCGTCGGCTGCCTGCGCGAGCACATCGAGCAGCGCGAGATCGGACAGCGCGCCGATCGACGCGACCGCGCAATCGGTGCCGGCCTTCAGCAGCGGCACGACGTGATCGACTAGCGCGCTGTGGCCCGCGCATTCGAGCGCGAACTCGGGGCGGCGGGCCAGTGCGCCGACCGACGACACGACCTCCACCGCGCCGCCCAGCACGCCCCGTACCGCCGCGCACTGGTGTTCCGGCACGATCACGTGCGCGACGCGCAGCGACGCATCGTGCTCGACCGCGTGGTACACGGCCGCGCCGATCGCACCGAAGCCGATCATCGCGACGTCGACGGGTGCGTGGCCGTTACGCATACTGGCGCTCCGACGGCTCTTCCTTCTTCACCGGCGGGCCGGCGAAGTTCGATGCGAACGAACCGACCGACAGCATGTCGACCTCGACCATCACCGGCCCCTGCTTCGCCATCCCTTCGCGCACGATCGCTTCCGCGTCGTCGAGCGACGTGATCCGGTAATGCGTGAGGCCGAAGCTCGCGCAGAACTGCGCGAAATCGGGCTGGTGCAGTTGCACGAAGCAGCGGCGGCCGTCGTAGTGCGCGTCCTGGATGTTGCGGATCACGCCGTAGCACTGGTCGTTCATCAGCACGATCATCACGTTCGCGTTTTCCTGCACGGCCGTCACGAGCTCGCCGACGTTGACCATCAGGCCGCCGTCGCCGACGAGGCAGACCGTCTTCGCCGCGGCGCCCGCGAGCGCTGCGCCGATGCCCATCTGGATGCCCTGGCCGATGCCGCCGCCGAGCGCATGCACGCCCGAGCGCGGCTCGAAGATCTTCAGCAGGCGGTTGCCCCACGTGCTGTTCGAGATCGTCACGTCGCGCACCCAGTTGTAGTCGCGGCCAACAGCGCCCTGCAGCGTGTCGACGAGCTGCTTGTACGGCCCGAGGCCCTTCGACACGTCGGCCACCGCCTGCTCGCGGGCTGCCGCGAGATCGGCCGCGAACCGCGGGTCGACCGACAGGCGGCCTTCGAGCTGGTCGGCCAGCTCGGCCAGCACGCGCTTCGAATCGCCGTGCACGAACAGCTCGTTGCGATAGCCGCGGTTGTCGGCGAGCGCGTCGGCATCGATGCGGAACAGCGGCTGCGGCAGCCCGAGCTTGTACTTCAGCGTCTCGTTGCCGCGCAGACGCGAACCGACGACGACGAGCGCATCGCAAGTCTTGTAGAACGCTTCGACGGACGCGTGCACGTTGAACGCGCCGAGCGTCGCCGGGTGATCCTCGGGCAGCACGCCTCGGCCCTGCACGCTCGTCACGACGCCGAAGCCGAGCTTCACGAGGCGTTCGACTTCCTCGCGTGCGTGGCGCGCGCCGCCGCCGAGCCACAGCAGCGGGCGGCGCTTGGCCGCCAGTGCGTCGGCGAGCTTCGCGACGCGGGCCGCGTCGTGCTCGCGCACCGCGACGTGCGCGGGCTCCAGGTCTTCCGGCCATTCGATTTCAGCGGCCTGGATGTCGATCGGAATCTCGACCGACACGGGGCCCGTCGGCGCGGTCTGCGCGATGCGCACGGCTTCGCGGATCGTCGGCAGCACGGTTTCGACCGTGCGCACGCGGAACGCGGCCTTCGAGATTGCATCCAGCATCGACAACTGGTCGGGTGCTTCGTGGATGTACGCGAGATCCTGGTCGAGGTACGGCGTCTCGATCTGCCCCGTGATGTGCAACAGCGCGGTGCCGGCCGTCAGCGCCTCGACCATCGCGCCGGCCGCGTTGCCCGCCGCCGTGCCCGTGCTGGTGAGCGCGACGCCGAGGCCGCCCGACACGCGGGCCAGGCCGTCGGCCATGTTCAATGCGCCAGCTTCGCCGCGTGCGCCGACGTACCGGATGTTGCCGCGCGTGTTGATCGCGTCGAGGATCGGCATGTTGTGGATCGAGATGACACCAAATGCGGTCTTCACGCCGCACTGCTCGAGGAAGGTGGCAATCAGCTCGCCAACCGTGGTTTTGTTAGACATGGCGTGCAAAGCCTCCAGAAACGTCGATATGGCTGCCCGTCGTGTACGACGACAGATGCGTTGCGAGATAAAAAAGTGCCCAGGCGGCCTCGTCAGGCTTGCCGAAGCGGTTCAGCGGAATGTTCTTCGTGCGGGCGAGCGCGCCCGTCCAGTCCTCCCAGCTTTCGCCGGACTGCGCCTGCGTTTCGTAACGGCGGCGCCACTGGCCCGACTCGACGATGCCGATCAGGATCGAGTTCACGCGGATGCGCTGCGGCGCAAGTTCGGTCGCGAGCGACTTCACGAGGCTCAGTACGCCCGCGCGCGCCGACGACGTCGCGACCATGTGCGGCTCGGGCTGCAGCGCGAGCAGCGAGTTCACGCAGGTGATCGTCGGCGCCTGCGCGTCGCGCAGCAGCGGCAGGAACGCGCGTGTCGGGCGGATGATGCTGAAATACTTCAGTTCGAGCTCTTCGCGCCACGCATCGTCGGTCGTGTCGGCGAAGGTCGACACGCGGCCCTGGCCGGCGTTGTTGACCAGCATGTCGGCACGACCGAAGCGCGTCGAAACCGCTTGCGCGAACGCGGCCACATCGGCTTCGTCGAGCACGTTGCAGCGCTCGGCGAGCAGTTGCGCGCCCGGGTATTTTTCAACGAGCATCGCTTCGGCGCGTGCGAGACGGTCGCCATCGCGGCCGCAAATCGCGACCGATGCGCCCGCCTGCAGGAACCGTTCGGCGGTCGCGAGGCCGATGCCGGACGAACCGCCCGTCACCACCGCCACCTGCCCGGTCAGATCGATCTGAATCATCGGAGTCCTAAAGCCTTGAGAAACGTGTGCTCGTCATCCGAGCGGTAATTGAGCCGCCGCGACAGTTCCGCCGCCGCGCGCTGCACCTTGTCGATCAGCCCGTCGGCGATCAGTGCCGCATCGATCTCCGGGCGCGGCACCGTCACCGTGATGCATGCAACGATCTTCTGCGTCTCGTTGCGCACCGGCGCCGTGACCACCGAGATGCCGCGCTCGAACGACGAATTGCTGACGCCGTAACCACGCAGCGCATCCTCGCGAATCACTTCATACAGCGCGTCGACCGTCTCCGGCGTCGCGTTCGTCATCCGGTTCAGCGCGCTCTCCGGATACAGCGCATGCAGCTCCTTCAACGACAGGTCGCCCATCAGCACGTGGCCGTGCGTCGTCGCATGCGCGGGCAAGCGCGTGCCGACGTTCACGCGGATCGAGCTGAACACCGGCGCCTGGCTCTGCGCCTTCGCGACGAACACCACGTCGCGGCCGTCGCGGATCACGATGTGCGTCGTGAAGCCGGTCGCGTCGCGCAGGCTCTCGATCACGGGCAAGCCCAGATCGGTCAGCTCCAGCGAGCTCAGGTATTCGAAGCCGAGCCGCAGCACGGCGATGCCGAGCTTGTAGTTGCGATCCTTGTCCGCACGCTCGAGGAAGCCGAGCGATTCGAGTGTCTGCAGCAGACGGAACACCGTCGTGCGCGGAATGCCGAGCCGCTTCGACAGCTCGGGCGCACCCAGCACGGGCTCGCGCGGCGAGAATTCGGCGAGGATCCGCAGCCCGCGTTCGAGGCCCGGCACCACGTAACTGGCTTCGGCCTTGCCGTTTTCGAGTTCGGGTTGTTGCAGCGGTTTGTTCATGCCAGCCCCCGCTGTTGGTCGCACTGACGGCAGAACGTGTCGATCAGTGCGGAATAAACGGCCGGTGCCTCGACATAGCCGGCGTGACCGGCTTGCGGAATCACCTGCAGCCCGACGTGCGCGGCCGCGGCAATCCGCTCGCACGCGGCAGGCGGCGTAATCGCGTCGTTCGCGCCGACGGCCACGGCCGTGCGGCCGCGAAAACCGGCGAGATCGGCCGCGAGATCGGCGTTCGCGAGCAGATGCGTGGCCTGCGCATAGCCGGCCGGCACGATGCGCGCCATGTTCCAGCGCACCCATGCACGCGCATCCTCGTTCGCGAAACCGGACAGCATGTTGCCGCTGCGCTGCTCGGCGAGCCCGGCCGGGCCGAGTTCCGCGAGCATCGCGAGCCGCGCGGCGCGGCGCGATTCGCGTGTTTCGGCCGGCGCGCTGCCGTAGCCGCCCGCGGGCGACACCAGCAGCAGGCCGGCGATCCGCGCGGGCATCACACGAGCGAGACCGCCCGCGATGATCGCGCCGAGCGAATGACCGACCAGCACGCAGCGTTCGATGCCGAGTGCCTCGAGCCACGCGTTCAGCGATGCCGCGTAATCGGCGGCGGCCGGCGACGCGCCGTGCACCGGCGTCGACACGCCGTAACCGGGCGCATCCCACGCGAGCACGCGCCGCGATGCGCCGAGCGTGTCGAGCTGGCGGACCCACGATGCGGCGCCCGAGCCGATGCCGTGCAGCAGCACGACCGGCAGCGCACGGCCCGCATGCTGCGCGCCGGCCTCGCGATAACCGATCGTGCCCGCTGCGCCGGCCGCGCAACGCTGTTCGGGAAACTGCCCGAGCAGCGTGGCGAACGCCGAGGTGCGGTCGCGTTCACGTTTGTCGATGACACTCATTGCTTCACCTGCTCCGTCTCAGCGCTTGATCTTCGCGAGCGGCGAATCGGGCGGATACGTCGGCGTGATCGGCTTCGCCGAACCGAGCATCACGCACATCAGCGCATCTTCCTCGCCGATGTTGATTTCCGTGCGATATACGCCCGGCGGCACCGAGATCAGGTCGCGCTCGCCGAGGATCGCTTCCCACGTCTCGCCATCGCGCTCGCAGATCACCTTCATCTTGCCGCGCAGCACGAAGAAGATTTCTTCAACGTCCATGTGGATGTGGCTCGGGCCGATGTTGCCGGCCGGGATGACCATCGTCGAAAACGTGAAGCCGCCGGCCGGCACCGTGTTGACGTCCTTCGCGACGCCCGTGCCGCCCGTGCCGACGTAGCGCATCTGCGCGCGGCGGTACTTCGGGTCGTAGTCGGCCTGGAACTTCAGTGCGTCCCAGTCGTAGCGCCGCGTCGCGTAACGAGCAACGCGCCCTTCCATCCAGTCGTTGAAGCTTGCGCCTTCCGGCTGGTCCCACGACTTGCGTTCGAGATCGGCGTCCGCCATCGTCCTCTCCTTCATCAGAGTGAAAACTTCAATTCATTACGAAGCCGCCGTTCACCGGCAGCAGTTGACCCGTCACGAAGCGCGCGCCGTCCGACAGCAGGAACAGCACCGGGCCCGTCACGTCGTCGGGCACCTGCGCGCGCGTCAGCGCGCGGCCCTGCATGTAGAACGCGTGGCGCTCGGCCGGCACGTAGGCCGTCGCCTCGACTTCGGTCAGCCCCGGCGCGATCGCGTTGACCGTCACGCCGTGCGCGCCGAACTCGCGCGCCTGCGCATGCGTCATCGCGATCACCGCGCCCTTGCTCGCGACGTACGCGAGCAGCTTCGGCGCGCCCCACAGCGCGGTGTCCGATGCGAGATTCACGATCGCGCCACGGCCCGACTGCGCGAGGTACGGCAGCGCCGCATTGCTGACGAGCCACACGCCGCGCACGTTCACGTTCATCACGGCGTCCCACGTCGACACGTCGAGCTCCGTCGACAGCTTGCCGCCCGAGTTCGTGATCGCCGCGTTGTTGATCAGCGCGTCGATGCCGCCGAGCGCCGCCGCGCCATGCGCGACGAACGCGGCGACACTCGCCGGATCGGCGAGATCAAGCGCGAAGAAATGCGCGACATGGCCCGCTTCGGAGAGTTGCGCGGCAAGCGCACGGCCTTCGTCGGCCAGCACGTCGCCGAACGCGACCTGCGCGCCCGCTTCGACGAGCGACTTCACGAACGCCGCGCCAAGCCCGCGCGCGCCGCCCGTGACGAGCACGCGGCGCCCCGCGAGCGACACGACCGGAGCGCGCTCAGCCATTTGCCGGCTCCGATGCGGCCTGCGCCTGCGCCGCGCGATGCGCGTCGAGCGCGGAAAGATGCTCCTGCGCACGCGTGCGCAGCATCCGGCGCACACGCGTCATGCCGACGTCGTGCTGGTACAGGTATTCGTGATCGCGCGCATTCGGCGCGAGGCTTTCGAGGACGTAGCGGTCCTGCTCGAGCACGTCCCAGTGCAGGCCCTCGAGGCGGTTGCGGTACATGAAGCGCCACACGTCGCGCTGCCAGCCGCTGACCTTGCGCGTGCGCCAGAAGTAGACCTGGCAGTTGTCGCCGTCGACCGGCGTCGCGAAGCCGATGATCCCGAAGTTGCCGCCCGGGCCGAACTTCTGCTTGTACGGAATCGCGAGGCGCATCCACAGGCAGCCCGTTTCGCCGAGCTCGACCCAGTCGAAGTTCACGTCGCGCTGGCCGATCTTCTCGAACATCAGGCCCGTTTCCGTCTTGCGCACGCGCATGTCGGCCTGCTTGTCGCCTTCGGCCATCGAGTGCGAGGTGGCATGCAGGTACGCGCCGTGCATCGGGTCCATCACGTTGTCGATCGCGTACTGGTAATTGCACTTCCAGTTCGACACGCACAGGAAGTGGCCGTACTCGTCGTCGACCAGTTCCTCGGGCAGGTTCAGCGGCGCCGGCTCGCCGTGCGCTTCGTCGCCGAACCACAGGAAGATCGCGCCGGCCTTCTCTTCGACCGGATACGACTTCACGCACTTCGTGCCTTCGAGCGGACAGTTCGACACGGCCGGCACGCGGTTGACCGTGCCGCCGCCGTCGACTTCGATGCCGTGATACCAGCAGGCGATGTTGCCGCCGAGGTTCCAGCCGAGCGACAGGCGCGCGCCGCGGTGCGGGCAGCGATCTTCGAGCGCGTGGACCTTGCCGTCGTGATCGCGCCACAGCACGATCTGCTCGGACAGGCGCGTGAGGCCGACCGGTGCATTCGACACCTGCCAGCTCGGCGCGACGGGATACCAGTAGTTCTTGATGCCGCGGTCGAGATACTCACGGACCGGGTCGTGTTGGACTGCGTGTTGTACGGGGGACGTCATCAGTGTGCTCCGGATGCGGTTGTCGTCGGGTCGGCGGTCGGCGCTCAAGCGCTCATTCCGCGAGCGAGGCCATTTCGGCGCGGAAGCGCTCGGCGGTCCACACCGTGCCGTCCGGCGCGCGGAAGCCGATGCGGTTCAGGCCCGCGACGACATCGTCCAGCTCGATCGCACCGGCTTCGAACACGCGCTCGAGCGCATCGCCGAGGTCGTTTTCGTACTGGGTCGGTGCGGCCTTGCGGTTCTGCCAGACCTGGTTCTCGACCTGGCCGGGGATCTCGATCTGCCCCTTGCCCGCGACGTTGTTCGGCTGCGGCGCCACCCACGGCTTCAGGAAGGGATTGAAGTTGACGGTCGCTTCTTTCATGTCATTCCACCTTGATCTGGATTTCCTCGCCGGCGAGACGCACCGCGTACTGCTTCAGTGCGCGTCCGCCCGGACCCTTCAGGCATTCGCCCGTCTTGATGTCGAACACGGCCTCGTGCAGCGGGCATTCGACCGTGCCTTCGTCGACGAACCCCTGCGTCAGCAGCGCGTACGCATGCGGGCACACGTTCTCGAGCGCATACACGTCGTCGCCGACGCGGTAGATCCCGATTTCGACGCCGTCGGTCCGCTTGAACTCGATCGGCGTGTCTTCCGACAGCGCGCCGGCGTGCCCGGCGCAAACCCATTGTTCAGACATCTCACACCCTTCCTTCTGATCGACTCTCGGTTTGTTCCGATTTGTTCCATACCCGGAACAGCAGTTTATGGATGGTGATTATAGGAGCGACTTTCCACGAGTAAAACAAAAAGGTGCACGCCCTAGGGAAAACACTGACCGCCGGGTCGGCGATCACGTGCACCCATCTCATTAAATGAAATTTTTTGTTATCTGACGGGGAGTTACCGGGTTTACACGGGCTTCGCGCAGCGGCGCCGGGTATCGGCCGCGAACGCATCCGTCCCGTAAAAATTATTTTTGATCCGGTGCTCGACGCCTCTATACTCCATTCCATCAGAGGCACATTGTTCCTTATATGGAACATACGAATGCCCGATCGATGGCGAAGACGCGCGACGGCCGGCCGTTCCTGCGCATGCCGCCACGGCACGTTTTCATCAGGTTGGAGATTCAGGAGATCAAATGGTCAAGCACGCGGTAGCAGCAGCAGTGATCGGATTGGGCGCCGTGTCGGGCGCGTGGGCGCAGAGCAGCGTGATGCTGTACGGCAGCATGGATGCGGGTGTCGCGTACGTGAACAACGTCGGCGGCCATGCGAAGTGGGCGATGATCCAGGGCAATACGCAGCCCGATCGGTGGGGCCTGAAGGGCAAGGAAGACCTCGGCGACGGCCTGTCGGCGATCTTCCAGCTCGAAAACGGCTTCTATACGAACAACGGCCAGTTCGCGACCGCGAACACGATCTGGAACCGCGCGGCATTCGTCGGCCTCAGCTCGGAGCGCTACGGCACGCTGACGCTGGGCCGCCAGACGCCGCTGTCGTTCGACTATCTCGATCCGCTCAGCACGGCCTACCTCGCGATGAGCTGGTACGCGTTCCACCCGGGCAACATCGACGGGCTCGCCGCGACCGGCAACGTGCCGTACAACAACTCGGTCAAGTACCGTTCGCCGACCTTCGCGGGCTTCTCGGCCGCGGCGACGATGGCGCTCGGCAACACGACGAACTTCTCGACCGGCAAGTCGGTCGGCGTCGCGCTGAACTACGCGAACGGCCCGTTCAAAGCATCGGCCGTGTACTCGAACGAGCACGACCGCTCCATCCTGATCAGCACGACCGGCATCACGTCGTTCCAGGGGCAGAACACCGCGAACGGCTACACCGCGAGCAAGGTCGAGAACATCGGTGCGGGTGCGTCCTACCAGTTCGGCGACTTCCTCGTGCATGGCCTGTACACGCGCACAAAGATGCAATCGAACGGCTTTTCGGACACGTTCCAGAGCTACGACGCGGGCGTGAACTACCGCAGCAGCGCGTTCAACACGATCGCGGGCGGCGCGGCGACCACGACACTGGCCGGCCGCCGCTGGACGCAGGTCGAGCTCGGCGACATCTATGCGCTGTCGAAGCGCACGCAGTTGTATGCAAACGTGCTGGTCGAACACGGTTCGGGCGGCGCGAAGGCTGCGTTCTTCACGGCAGGCGTGTCGAGCACCGCGAACCAGGTGATCGTGCTCACCGGGATCCACCACTCGTTCTGAACGAAGTCAGGCGTTCGCCCGCCTGAAACGACAAGAGCGGCCCGCGGGCCGCTCTTGTTCTTTCGTGGATCGCATCTGCACAGCCGCCGTACCCGTCGCACCGGCAACGGGTAGCATCACCGGACCCCGATGAACGGAGACGACCGTGGCAGTCTATTTGCTGGCGCAACTTCGCTTCACGCACCGCAACGCCTACGACCGGTATCAGGCGCGCTTCATGGAGGTATTCCGCCGCTTCGACGGCCGCCTGCTCGCGGCCGACGACGCACCGGTGGCGCTCGAAGGCGAATGGGACCGGAACAAGGTGGTGCTGATGTCGTTTGCCGACGAGATGTCGGCGCGCCGGTTCATCGAGTCGCCCGAATACCGCGAGATTTCCGAGGATCGCCATGCGGGCGCGGACACGCTCGCGCTGCTCGTGCACGGCCTGCCCGTACCGGGCGCATGAACACGACGGCGGCGGCGCGGCCACGCGCCAGCCGCGCATCGGAACACTCAGAACATCGCGACCTTGTGGCGCGCGTGCGCGAACGTCGGGTCGCTTTCGAGCGGACGATAGTTCAGCCGCTGTGACAGGTCGACCGCCGCGCCGCACACCGCTTCGACGAGCCGTTCCTTCTCGCGGGCCTCGCCGATCTCCGAGCGCGGCACCGTCGCGGTGATCGCCGCGACGATCGAGCCCGAATGATCGCGTACGGGTGCAGTCACGGCCGAAATGCCGCTCTCGAATGCAGCCTCGCTGACCGCGTAGCCTAGCCGCGCGTAATGGCGCACGCGTTCGTACAGTTCGTCGACGGTGCCCGGCGTGCGCTCGGTGAACTGCTCGAGCCGCTTTTCCGGATAGAGCTGGCGCAGTGCGTCGCGCGTCAGGTCGCCCATCAGTACGTGGCCGTGCACGGTCGCATGCGCGGGCAACCGCGTGCCGACATGCACCTTCACAGAGCCGAACATCGACGTATTGCTCTGTGCCTTTGCGACGAACACGACGTCGCGCTGATCGCGTATCAGCAGATGCGTCGACAGGCCGGTCGCGTCGCGCAGCCGTTCGAGCACGGGCGTGCCGAGATCGGTCAGTTCGAGCGAATTCAGGTATTCGAAGCCGAGCCGCAGCACGCCGACGCCAAGCCGGAAATAACGGTCGCCGTTCACGCGCTCGAGGAAACCGAGCGCCTCGAGCGTCTGCAGCAAGCGGAACGTGGTCGTGCGCGGAATGCCGATGCGCTTCGACAACTCGGGCGCGCCGAGCACCGGCTCGCGCGCGGAGAATTCGGCGAGGATCCGCAGCCCGCGTTCGAGCCCCGGCACCAGATAGGACGATGCGCCGCCGGACGATTCGTCGTCGCCGGGCGCCGCGGATTCAGGCGCGCCGCTCATCGTTGTCTTGGCCATGTGGACATGGACGGAAGGAAATCAATCACGAAACAGGTCATGGATCGTCGTGGCCGGCCGGTCATGCCGCCTCGGCGCGCACGCAGTAGCACCCGCGCGCTTCGCCGCGACGCAGCATGCGCCGCCACGACTCCAAGAAGAGTCATTCACGGTCGAGAGGATAGCAGTGATGGACAGCGCGACGCCATGCGGAAATCGCCGAACGGCCGGACAGCCGCCGCCCGGCCGTGCGCGCAGCGAGCGGCCGACGGATCGCGGCCGGCGTGGCTTGCTGCGCCAGGACGCCGAGGCGCCCGCTGGCTACAGGCGCGACAGGTGAACCCGGATGTTCGCGCGGTCATACGTGAAGCCGCCGGCAGCGTCCGGCTCGAGCACCCGCGCAAGGTCGACCGCATACATCCATCCGCTGCCCAGGCGGCCCCCGTTGATCGCCCGGATCCGGCTGCCGCCGACGGCGATCGCGGCATGAAAGACCGTACCGCCGCGCGAGAAGCCGACCGCGGTTCCCGCCGGAATGCTCGCGCGCCCGTCCCATTGACCGCCGGTCTCGAAGTTGAAACGAGTCCGCCAGTGCTGGCCGATCGTGTCGAGCAGCGCACCGGGCGCGATCATCGCGTCGCTGCGCAGCAGATACCGGACATAGGCCGCGGCGTCGTAGCAGACGCCGCCGGAAACGTATTCGTTGATGTCGGCCATGCCGAACATCAGCCCCTGGGCGTGCTTCTGCCGTTCGGCGAAACCGGACTGGGCGACATGCCCGCCTAACTGGGAAAGTTGCATGGGTGGCTCCTTGTGAAGAAACAGGACATCGTCGTCCCGCCAACGCAATAACTTCATATGTTATTACGATATCGAGCCACTTCCACATCCGGCCTCGGGCGTCACGGCATGCGCGCCGCCGAAGCCGGCGCGGCGGCGGCCGCATCGGGATTCGGCGCGAGCCGCAGGCGCACGCGCAACGGCTGCAGCATGTCGGGCGGCGGCGGCTCCGCCAGCGGGCCGGCCGAAAGCAGTTGCCGCAGCGTCGC
>NZ_JAAGPO010000084.1:0-41073 GCF_017104825.1 Burkholderia sp. Ac-20345
GCGTGGTGGATGATCGCGGCCGGCGGCATCGCGTACCTGGCCGGGCGCAGCGTGCCGACTTCCGCGGTGCTGTGCGCGGCGCTCGGCGGCGTGCTGCTTGCCGATCCGTGGGCCGTGCTGTCGGCCGGGTTCTGGCTGTCGTTCGGGGCGGTCGCCGTGATCCTGCTGGCCGTGGCCGGCTGGCGCGCTGTGCGTGAGGCCGATGCGGAAAGCGAGGAGGGCGACGGCACGGCCGGCTTGTCGAGCCGGTTGCGTGCGTGGGGCGCACGCGCCGGGCGGCGTATCGCCGAGGCCACGCGCGTGCAATACGCGGTGACGATCGGTCTCGCGCCGCTGACGGCTGCGTGGTTCGCGCAGATATCGCTGTCGGGCCCGCTCGGCAATGCGTTCGCGATTCCGTGGGTCAGCTCGGTCGTAACGCCGGTCGTGCTGGCCGGCATCGCGCTGCCCGCGCCGTTCGATGCGTATGCGTTCCGGCTTGCGCACGTGGCGCTCGAACCGATGATGACGTTGCTCGGATACCTTGCTGACTGGCCGGCCGGCGTGTTCTGGCTGCGCATGCCCGACTGGCCGGTGCTGGTGCTGGCCTGCGTGGGCGTCGCATGGGCGCTGATGCCGCGCGGCTGGCCGTTGCGCTGGGCGGCGCCGCTCACATGGCTGCCGCTCGTCGCGCCGGCAGCCGATGCGCCGCCGCCGGGCGGTTTCCGGCTGACCGTGCTCGACGTCGGTCAGGGCGCGTCGGTGCTGGTGGAAACCGCGCGGCGCACCTTGCTGTTCGATGCCGGGCCGGGTGCGGAGTCGACCCACGCCGGCGCGCGGATCGTCGCGCCGGCGTTGCGTGCTCGCGGCATCACGGTGATCGATTCGCTCGTGCTCAGTCACGCGGATGCCGATCACGCGGGCGGTGCACCGGCCGTTTATGCGACCGCTGACGTACGCCAGTTGCTGGCCGGCATTGCGCCGAACAGCCGGCTGTGGCGCGATGCGGCCGCCGCCGGCGTCGCCGACCGGCTGCCGTGCGCGGCCGGGCAACGCTGGGCTTGGGATGGTGTCACGTTCATGATGCTGTGGCCACAGGGCGGCCCGGGCACGGGCTCGTCGAACGGGCAGTCGTGCGTGCTGCGCATCGACGCGGGCGATACGTCCGCACTGCTGACGGGCGACGTCGAAGCGCGCGGCGAACGCCGCCTCGTGGACACCGCGCGCGACGCGCTGGCCGCGCAGATCCTGGTCGTTCCGCACCACGGAAGCCGCACGTCGTCGGTCGAGCCTTTCCTCGATTCGGTCGGGCCGCGCGTCGCGGTATTTCCTGTAGGCTATCGCAATCGTTTCGGACATCCGCACCGGACGGTTCTCGCCCGTTACGAGGCGCGCGGGATTCCGCTGCCGCGCACCGATCGCGACGGCGCCGTGCGGTTCGACGTCGCGCCGGCCGACGGCGGGTTTGCCTTCGAGCGTCATCGCGACGTTCGGCGGCGGTACTGGATGGATCGGTGAGCGCGGCGGGAGCCGGCGTATCGAGAAACAAGGCCCGGGACCCGCGCTCAATGCCGAAGCATGGGCCCGGCAGAACGCGAAGCATGAGACCGGAGCAGGGGCTGAAGCACAGACTCCGGCCGATCGCCAAGCATGGGGCGGGAGTAAGCGCTAAAGCACTAACTCCCGTCGACAAAGGAGACATCGGCGTTTGAAGGACATCCTCCACTTCTCGCATGCGAACGGCTTTCCGGCATCGACGTACCGCACGATCTTCGCCGAACTGGCCGACGACTACGAGCTGCGCTACATCGAACGGATCGGCCACGACCGCCGCTACCCGGTGACGCGCGACTGGCCGCATCTCGTCGAGCAACTGCTCGACGACATCGGCAGCCGCTACGAGCGTCCCGTCTGGCTGGTCGGCCATTCGCTCGGCGGCTACCTGTCGCTGATGGCCGCGCTGAAGAAGCCGCAATGGGTGCGCGGCGTCGTGATGATCGATTCGCCGATCATCGCGGGCTGGCGCGCCGGCGCATTACGTGCGAGCCAGTGGGCAGGGCTCGACGAGCGGCTGTCGCCGGCCGCCGCGACGCGCAACCGGCGCACGCGCTGGGTGAGCCGCGACGAAGTCTGGCGGCACTTCCGCGAGAAGCCGGCGTTCGCGCGCTGGGACGAACGGATGCTGGCCGACTACATTGACTACGGGATTCCGCAGGCCGGCGCCGACGGCGAGCGGGCGCTCGCATTCGACCGGCAGGTCGAATACCTGATCTACCGGACGCTGCCGCACACGCTTGGCCCGCGGCTCGCGCACGGCGCGCCGGTGCCGCTCGGCTTTCTTGCCGGCACGCGTTCGCGCGAGGTGCGCCAGGTCGGGCTCGATGCGACGCGACGCGCAGCGCGCGGCCGCGTCGAGTGGCTGGAAGGCAGCCACCTGTTCCCGATGGAGCGGCCGCTCGAGACCGCCCGCGCATTGCAGCGGATGCTGAATTCGCTGAGGGCGGTGGAGGGCGATGCGTCGCAGGGCGGCGCCCCGCTCACGAGGCGCGCCTGACGCATGGTCTGGCGGCCGGGGCACGCCTCCGGCACGCTCGATTGTGGCTGCCGGTGGGCGGTTTCATCCGGGCGCGCACGGCCGGTGCGGGTCGGCGCGAAAGGGCGCGATCATCGAGTCAATTGCTGAGAGAAGGGCGGGCTTTACGGTATAATCCGTTTTTCCCGCGAGCATCCAGCGATGACCAAATATGTTTTCGTCACCGGCGGCGTAGTTTCTTCCCTTGGCAAGGGTATTGCCGCCGCTTCCCTCGCCGCGATCCTCGAATCGCGCGGTCTGAAAGTCACCCTCCTCAAACTCGATCCCTACATCAACGTCGACCCCGGCACGATGAGCCCGTTCCAGCACGGCGAAGTGTTCGTGACGGAAGATGGAGCGGAGACTGACCTCGACCTCGGCCACTACGAGCGCTTCATCAGCACGAAGATGCGCAAGGCCAACAACTTCACGACCGGCCAGATCTACGAATCGGTGATCCGCAAGGAACGCCGCGGCGACTATCTCGGCAAGACCGTGCAGGTCATCCCGCACATCACGAACGAAATCCAGGCGTTCATCGAGCGCGGGGCCGCGTCGGCCACCTGCGGTGAGCCGGATGTCGCGATCGTCGAGATCGGCGGCACGGTCGGCGACATCGAATCGCTGCCGTTCCTCGAAGCCGCGCGCCAGATGAGCCTGCGCCTCGGCCGCAACAGCGCGTGCTTCGTGCACCTGACGCTGGTGCCGTACGTCGCGACGGCCGGCGAGCTGAAGACGAAGCCGACCCAGCACAGCGTGCAGAAGCTGCGCGAGATCGGCATCCTGCCGCACGTGCTGCTGTGTCGTGCGGACCGCCGCATTCCGGACGACGAATCGAAGAAGATCTCGATGTTCTCGAACGTGCCGGAAGACGCCGTGATCTCGGTGTGGGACGCCGACAGCATCTACAAGATTCCGCAGATGCTGCACGACCAGGGCCTCGACCGCATCATCTGCGAGGAGCTGAAGCTGTCGCCGAAGGACGCCGACCTGACCATGTGGTCGGAACTCGTCGAGAAGCTCGAGAACCCGAAGCACGAAGTGACGATCGGCATGGTCGGCAAGTATGTCGACCTGACCGAGTCGTACAAGTCGCTGATCGAAGCGCTGCGCCACGCATCGCTGCACACGTCGACCAAGGTCAACATCGAATACATCGACTCGGAAGAGATCGAGACGAACGGTGTCGACAGCCTGAAGCACCTCGACGCCGTGCTGGTGCCGGGTGGCTTCGGCCGTCGCGGCACGGAAGGCAAGATCGCGGCGATCCGCTATGCGCGTGAAGCCAAGGTGCCGTATCTCGGCATCTGCCTCGGCATGCAGCTCGCGGTGATCGAGTTCGCGCGCGACGTCGTCGGCCTGAAGCAGGCAAACAGCACGGAATTCGAGCCGGACACGCCGGAACGCGTGGTCGCGCTGATCACCGAGTGGTACGACCGCGACGGCAAGGTCGAGACGCGCACCGAGGAATCCGATCTCGGCGGCACGATGCGCCTGGGTTCGCAGCGCTGCCCGATCAAGCCCGGCACGATGGCGGAAGAAATCTATGGCAAGGACGTGAACGAGCGCCATCGCCACCGTTATGAAGTCAATAACCGCTTCGTGCCCCAGCTCGAAGCCGGCGGCCTTATCATCAGCGCCCGTACCCCGAGCGAGGATCTGCCGGAAATGATGGAACTGCCGCGTTCGATGCACCCGTGGTTCGTCGGCGTCCAGTTCCACCCGGAATTCACGTCCACGCCGCGTGACGGTCATCCCCTCTTCAAGTCGTTCGTCGAAGCTGCGCTTGCCAACAAGCAAGCGCGCGGAGTGTAAGCATGAAGCTGTGCGATTTCGAGGTCGGTCTCGACAAGCCTTTCTTCCTGATCGCGGGTACCTGCGTCGTCGAATCGGAGCAAATGACGATCGACACGGCGGGCCGCCTGAAGGAGATCTGCGCGAAGCTGAACGTTCCGTTCATCTACAAGTCGTCCTACGACAAGGCGAACCGCAGCTCGGGCAAGTCGTTTCGTGGCCTCGGAATGGACGAGGGCCTGCGGATCCTGTCCGAGGTGAAGCGCCAGCTCGGCCTGCCGGTGCTGACCGATGTGCATTCGATCGAGGAGATCGAGCAGGTCGCGTCGGTCGTCGACGTGCTGCAGACGCCCGCGTTTCTGTGCCGCCAGACCGATTTCATTCATGCGTGCGCGCGCTCGGGCAAGCCCGTCAACATCAAGAAGGGCCAGTTCCTCGCGCCGCACGACATGAAGAACGTGATCGACAAGGCGCGCGAAGCGGCCCGTGAAGCGGGGCTGTCGGAAGACCGCTTCATGGCGTGCGAGCGCGGTGTCTCGTTCGGCTACAACAATCTCGTGTCGGACATGCGTTCGCTCGCGATCATGCGCGAGACGAGCGCTCCCGTCGTGTTCGACGCGACCCACTCGGTGCAGCTGCCGGGCGGGCAGGGCACGAGCTCGGGCGGCCAGCGCGAATTCGTGCCGGTGCTCGCGCGTGCAGCGGTCGCGACGGGCGTCGCGGGCCTGTTCATGGAAACGCACCCGAATCCGGCCGAGGCAAAGTCGGACGGCCCGAACGCGGTGCCGCTGAACCGGATGGGTGCGCTGCTGGAGACCCTCGTCACGCTCGACCAGGCGGTGAAGCGCAATCCGTTCCTGGAAAACGATTTCAATTAAAGATCGAATGAACCTTGCGACGGCTTCGCGCGTCAGTAGCGAAAGCGGTTCAGGCGCGCGCGCCGTCGCAGTTTGAAGAATCCATCGTCATTCTCAGAGGAAACCCATGAGTGCAATCGTAGATATCATCGGCCGCGAGATTCTGGATTCGCGCGGCAACCCCACCGTCGAATGCGACGTGCTGCTCGAATCGGGCACGATGGGCCGCGCGGCGGTGCCGTCGGGCGCGTCCACCGGCTCGCGTGAAGCGATCGAACTGCGCGACGGCGAAGCCGGCCGCTACAACGGCAAGGGCGTGCTGAAGGCAGTCGAGCACATCAACACCGAAATCTCCGAAGCCATCATGGGCCTCGACGCGTCGGAACAGGCGTTCCTCGACAAGACGCTGCTCGAGCTGGACGGCACCGACAACAAGTCGCGCCTTGGCGCGAACGCGATGCTGGCCGTGTCGATGGCCGTCGCGAAGGCAGCCGCCGAAGAGGCAGGCCTGCCGCTGTACCGCTACTTCGGCGGTTCGGGCGCAATGCAACTGCCGGTGCCGATGATGAACATCGTCAACGGTGGCGCGCACGCGAACAACAGCCTCGACATCCAGGAATTCATGATCGTCCCGGTGAGCCAGCCGACGTTCCGTGAAGCCCTGCGTTGCGGCGCGGAAGTGTTCCACGCATTGAAGAAGATCCTGAGCGACCGCGGCATGAGCACGGCAGTCGGCGACGAAGGCGGCTTCGCGCCGAACTTCGGCAGCAACGACGAGTGCCTGTCGACGATCCTGCAGGCGATCGAGAAGGCCGGCTACCGTGCGGGCGAAGACGTGCTGCTCGCGCTCGATTGCGCGGCATCCGAGTTCTACCACGACGGCAAGTACCAGCTCGCGGGCGAAGGCCTGCAACTGTCGTCGGCCGAATTCACCGACTACCTCGCGACGCTCGCCGACAAGTTCCCGATCGTGTCGATCGAGGACGGCATGCACGAAAGCGACTGGGAAGGCTGGAAGCTGCTGACCGACCGCCTCGGCAAGAAGGTGCAGCTGGTCGGCGACGACCTGTTCGTCACGAACACGCGCATCCTGAAGGAAGGCATCGAGAAGGGCATCGCGAACTCGATCCTCATCAAGATCAACCAGATCGGTACGCTGACCGAAACGTTCGCGGCAATCGAAATGGCGAAGCGCGCAGGCTACACGGCCGTGATCTCGCATCGCTCGGGCGAAACGGAAGATTCGACGATCGCGGACATCGCGGTCGGCCTGAACGCCGGTCAGATCAAGACGGGTTCGCTGTCGCGCAGCGACCGTATCTCGAAGTACAACCAGCTGCTGCGCATCGAGGAAGATCTCGGCGACATCGCAAGCTACCCGGGTAAATCGGCTTTCTATAACCTGCGCTAACGCGCTACTATCGGGTTCGTCATATCGACGCCGCTCTGTGCATGTGCGCGGAGCGGCGCTTCTTATATCTGCGGTTCTTACATGCGGCTTGTCACTGTCGTCCTGATTGCCTTGCTGGCGCTCATTCAGTACCCCCTATGGTGGGGACACGGCGGCTGGCTGCGGGTGCATGAATTGCGTCAGCAGCTCGACGACCAGCTCCAGAAGAATGCGGACGAGAAGCTGCGCAACGAGCGCACAGCGGGCGAAGTGCAGGATCTGCAGGGCGGCACCGCGGCCATCGAGGAGCGCGCGCGCTACGAGATGGGCATGGTGAAGGACGGCGAGGTATTCGTGCAGTTCGTGTCGCCGAATGCGCCGGCCGTGCCGCTGAACAACACGCCGTCGAATACGTCGACGCGCGGCGCCGTATCCGCGGCACCGGTGCGTGTCGTGCCGAATCCGCAGTCGATCGCGAAGCCGTCGCGGCATCATGGCGGCGACAAGGCCAAGGCCGCGCATCACTGAGCACGATTGCTCGAATCCATTGAAAAAGCGCGGGAAATGCCGCGCTTTTTTATTTCCTGCTGGTAATCAATCCGCTGAGCGAGGCGCGCTCACCACCACCATCCCGGGTAGCCGTAGCCGATACCCGTGCCCCAGCGATTGCCCCATCCACCGTAATACCCGCCGTAGACGGTCACGGGTGGCGGCGAGTAATAGGCCCACGCGCGCGCGGCGGCCTCGGCGGCCATCGCGCTGTTCTGTTCGCGCAGCACTTGCTGGTCGATCTCGTCATAGCGCTTGCGTTCGGCGCTCGACAGCGTGCGCGGTTGGCCGCCCGATGCAGCGGGTTCGGGCAGGCGGCTCAGGATCGTGGAAGTCGGCGGCGGCATCGCGCAGC
The DNA here is from genome assembly GCF_017104825.1 of Burkholderia sp. Ac-20345. NCBI lineage: Bacteria > Pseudomonadati > Pseudomonadota > Betaproteobacteria > Burkholderiales > Burkholderiaceae > Burkholderia > Burkholderia sp. Ac-20345. The sequence continues at coordinate 7,497 of NZ_JAAGPO010000084.1, forward strand.
CGGCAAGGGCGAGCGTACCGGCTGCAACGCTCGTCAGGACGATGGTGCGAAACGGTCGATGAAGCGGGCGATTCATGTGTTTCTCCTGCAGCGCGCCGACGACGGGAAGCGGCTTGCGCCGAAGTGCGTGACTTCGGCGCAGGAGCCGTGCGTGCGACGCTCCTGCGTCATTATGCGCCCGTGCCCGAATGGCGGGCATCGGGCCACCGCTCAGTGACGCTGGTCGGTCGCGGGCGCGATGCCCGTCTCGACGCCGGGGGCGGCGAACAGCTGCGCGACGTCGACCGGATCGAACTCGTAGCGCTGATTGCAGAACTCGCAATGGATCTCGACGTGGCCACGTTCGACGATCACGCTGTCGACTTCTTCGCGGCCGAGCATGCGCAGCATCGCGCCGACCTTCTCGCGCGAGCACGAGCACTGGAAACGCGTGCCGGCCGGTTCGAAGTGCTGCACGTTTTCCTGCCAGAACAGCCGGCGGAACACGACCTCCGGTTCGACCTCGAGCAGTTCCTGCGCGGACAGCGTGCCGCCGAGCGTGCAGACGCGCTCCCACGTATCGGTATCGGTTTCGGCGTTACGCGGCACGATGCCGCCGTCGCCCGGCAGCTTCTGCAGCAGCATGCCGACCGCGCGGTCGCGATCCGCTGCGAGCCACATCCGCGTGTCGAGCTGCTCCGAGTGATGCATGTAATGCTCGAGCACCTGCGAGACGGATTCGAGCGGGCCGTCGACGCCGTTCAGCGGCACGATGCCCTGGTACGGCTGCTGGCCCGGCAGCTTGGCGGCCGGGTCGAGCGTGATCACGCAGCGGCCGTGACCGCTCGCATTGACGAGCGATGGAAAGCTCGTGTCGTCGCCGATCGTCTGCGCGGCGTCGCCGGCGAACTTCGCGGTGGCCCGCATCGACAGATCCGAACCGCACTGGACGACCAGCATCTGGACCGGCCCGTCGCCGAAGATCTGCATGATCAGGGTGCCGTTGAATTTCAGGTTCGCGGACAGCAGCGCGCACGCGGCCATCATCTCGCCGAGCACCGTGCGCACGGGGGCGGGGTAGTCGCGGCGGGAGAGCACTTCTTGCCACGTATTGCGCAGCGAAACGATCTCGCCGCGCACGGGCGCCGCATTGAACATGAATTTCTGTAACTGGTCGCTCACTCTTCTTCCTTGAAATCCGTGCGAATCACCCGATCCGCACGAGTTGCTCCTTGAAATGCGCACGCCGCTCGACGTACGTCTTCGCGTTCGTGCGCAGCCGCGCAATGTCTTCCGCCGACAGCTCGCGCACGACTTTCGCCGGTGCGCCGAGAATCAGCGAGTTGTCCGGGAACGTCTTGCCTTCCGTCACGACCGCGCCGGCACCAACCAGACAGTTGCGGCCGATCACCGCTCCATTCAAGACCACCGCCTGGATACCGACCAGCGAACCTTCGCCGATCGTGCAGCCGTGCAGCATGGCCTGGTGCCCGATCGTCACGTTTTCGGCAATCGTCAGCGGAAAGCCGGGATCCGTGTGCAGGACCGCGCCTTCCTGGACGTTGCTGCCTGCACCGACGGTAATCGTCTCGTTGTCGCCGCGAATCGTCGCGCCGAACCAGACGCTCGCGTTCTCCTCGAGCACGACCTTGCCGATGATGGCCGCCGTATCGGCGACGAATACGCTTTCGTGGATCGTCGGGGCCGTATCGCCCAGCTTGTAGATCGTCACGGAGTCTCCTTGTCTCTTCGATGAAGGGCGCCGGTAGAATGGCGCGTCTGGTTTGCCCGGCGCATTCGCATGCGCCGCGGAACAATCGCATATTGTAAACCGTCGCGTGCGTGCGCTCCCGCGATGCGCACGCAGGGTGTCCCCGTTCATGAACATGGCGTCTTCTTCTTTCGGCAATGCGCCCGCCTGCGTGCGCCGCACCGCGCTTGCCGCGCTGCGTGACGCCGAACCCGCGGCCAAGGCCGCGCAGGTGCGCGCGCTCTACGATGCGCTGCTGGCCGGGCAGGCGGCGATCGCCCCGTCGCTCGAATTGCCCGAACCGGCCGATCTGCCCGGGCGCCCCGCGCGCCCGCCGCTCGTCGAGCCGCGCCAGCTCGAGCGGCGCAGCATGCGTTCGCCCGAAGGGCGCGCCGTGCTGCTGCACGCGCTTGCCCATATCGAGTTCAATGCGATCAACCTGGCGCTCGACGCGGTCTGGCGCTTTGCGGGCCTGCCGGACGCGTTCTACGCCGACTGGCTGAAGGTCGCGGCCGAGGAGGCCTATCACTTCACGCTGCTGTCCGACCGCCTGGCGGCGTTCGGGCATGCGTACGGCGATTTTCCCGCGCACAACGGTCTGTGGGAGATGTGCGAGCGGACCAAGGGCGATGTGCTGGCGCGCATGGCGCTCGTGCCGCGTACGCTCGAGGCCCGCGGGCTTGACGCATCGCCGCCGATCCGCGCGCGGCTCGTACAGGCGGGCGACGATGCGTCGGCCGCGATCCTCGACGTGATCCTGCGCGACGAAATCGGCCATGTCGCGATCGGCAACCGCTGGTTCCGGCATCTGTGCGACGAAGCCGGCCGCGATCCCGTGCCGACCTACCGGCAGCTCGCCGAGCAATACCATGCGCCGCGGCTGCGTGGCCCGTTCAATTTCGATGCGCGTCGCGATGCCGGATTCGAGCAGGCCGAACTCGATGAGCTGGCCGCGCAGGACGGGGCGGACGGCAACGCGCGGCGCTAGCCTCGCATTCGGCTGCGTTTCGGCTGCCGTTAGCCGTCCCGTGCGCCCGACAGAGGGCGCTTCCCGGCGGCCCCTTGCGCAGTGGCGCCGCTAGAGCGGTGCCTCGATTGCCGGACACCGGAAAGAAGGCGTCGCCGCTATAATCGAACGACCATTCTTTTTTCTGGCGGCTGCAATGAGTGTCTCGAGTTCAGTTTCCGATTTCGTCACGGTGCGCGGCGTCCAGCTGCATGTCCGGCGCTGGGGCCGGCCCGATGCGCCGACGCTGTTCATGCTGCACGGCTGGATGGACGTCGCGGCGTCGTTCCAGTTCGTCGTCGATGCGCTCGCGGGCGACTGGCAGGTGATCGCGCCCGATGCGCGCGGTTTCGGGCTGTCCGACTGGCCGGTCGCGCGGCAGGGCGGTGGTCACTACTGGTTCCACGAGTACCTGGGCGACCTCGATGCGCTCGTCGACCACTATGCGCCGGCCGGCGAAGTCAACCTGGTCGGGCACAGCATGGGCGCGAACGTCGTGTGCCTGTATGCCGGTGCGCGGCCGGAGCGGGTGCGGCGCGTGGTCGATCTCGAGGGTTTCGGGCTCGCGCCCGCGCGGGCCGAGCAGGCGCCGCGCCGGCTGCGCGGCTGGCTGGACGAGTTGCGCGAACCGCCCGTGCTGCGCCCTTACGCGTCCCTCGACGACGTGGCAGCGCGCCTGACCAAGACCAATCCGCGGCTCGACCCGCGCCGTGCGGCGTTCCTCGCCGCGCACTGGTCGAAGCGCGGCGACGACGGCCTGTACCATCTGCTGGCCGACCCCGCGCACAAGATGCCGGGCCCGCAGCTGTACCGGCTCGACGAGGTGATGGCCACCTGGGCACAGGTGCGCGCGAAGGTGCTGCACGTCGAGGCCGTCAATTCGCCGACGCTGGCGCACATCGCCGGCGACATCCCGCTGCCGGAATTCAAGGCGCGCTTCAACGCGTTCCCCGACTGGCGCGAGAAGCTCGTCGAGGATGCCGGCCACATGGTGCACCACGACCAGCCCGAGCAGATCGCGGCGCTGATCGAGGCATTCTGCGCGTAGGCGCGCGGCGGCAGCGGCGGGGCAGGCGGGCGGCGCATTGCCGCGTTGCAGTAGAATGAGGCCTTACCTGCCATGCCGACAATGAACGCCGATCTCCACTGCCATTCGAATGTTTCCGACGGGTTGCTGTCGCCTGCCGACGTCGCGCGCCGCGCCCATGCCGGCGGCGTGACCCTGTGGGCGTTGACCGACCACGACGAGATCGGCGGCCAGGCGGCGGCGCGCAGCGAGGCCGAAGCGCTCGGCATGCGCTACCTGAGCGGCGTCGAGATTTCCGTCACGTGGGCGTCGCGCACCGTGCACATCGTCGGCCTGAATGTCGACCCTGCGAATCCGGTGCTCGTCGACGGCCTGTACCGCACGCGTCACGGCCGCGCGGCGCGCGCGGTGGCAATCGGCGATCAGCTTGCCACGCTCGGCATTTCCGGGGCGTACGAAGGCGCGCTGAAGTACGTGTCGAATCCCGACCTGATCTCGCGCACGCACTTCGCCCGGTTTCTCGTCGAGAACGGTCATGCCACGTCGACGTCCGACGTGTTCGATCGCCTGCTCGGCGACGGCAAGCCCGGGTTCGTCCCGCACCGCTGGGCGACGCTGCCCGACGCCGTCACGTGGATTCGGGCGGCCGGCGGCGAAGCCGTGGTCGCGCATCCAGGCCGTTACCGCTATACGCCCGTCGAATTCGACGCGTTCTTCGGCGAGTTCATCGATCTGGGCGGCCGCGCGATCGAAGTCGTCACCGGCAGCCACTCGCCCGACCAGTACCGCGAATACGCGGACGTCGCACGCCGCTTCGGCTTCGAAGCGTCGCGCGGCTCGGATTTCCATGCGCCAGGCGAGGGCCGTGTCGAGCTCGGCAGCCTGCCGCCGTTGCCGCCCGACCTGACACCGGTCTGGGAGCGCTGGCTCTGACAACAGGCGGCGGCCTGCCGCCCGCGCTGCTGCCGGCGCGCGCATCCGATTTCTCCCCCTTTACGACCCCCCATGTCCCAGTTCTTCAGGATTCACCCGGATAATCCGCAGCCGCGCCTGATCAAGCAGGCCGTGGAGATTGTCAGCAAGGGCGGCGTGATCGCGATGCCGACTGATTCGAGCTATGCGCTCGCGTGCCATCTCGACGACAAGGATGCGGTCGAGCGCGTGCGCCGGATTCGCGGCCTCGACGAGAAGCAGCACCTGTCGCTGCTCGTGCGCGACCTGTCGGAGCTTGCCAACTTCGCGATGGTCGACAACCGCCAGTACCGGCAGATCAAGTCGGTGACGCCCGGCCCGTACGTCTTCATCCTGCAGGCGACGAAGGAAGTGCCGCGCCGGCTGTCGCACCCGTCGCGCAAGACGATCGGGCTGCGCGTGCCCGATCACGCGATCACGCTCGCGTTGCTGGAATCGCTCGGCCAGCCGCTGCTCGGCACGACGCTGATCCTGCCGCCGGACGACGAGCCGCTCAACGATCCCGAAGACATCCGCACGCGGCTCGAGAAGCAGGTCGACCTCGTGATCGACGGTGGCGCGTGCCCGCGCGAGCCGTCGACGGTGATCGACCTGACCGGCGACGAGCCCGAGCTCGTGCGCGCGGGGCGCGGCGCGCTCGAACCATTCGGACTCTCGGCGGCGTAAGCGCGCCGTTCCATTTTTTGCGCGAGTGCGCTTGTTACAATAACGCGATATGGATGCTTCCCTGATACAGACCATCGCCGTCTACGCGCTGCCCGTGATCTTCGCGATCACGTTGCACGAGGCCGCGCACGGCTACGCCGCCCGCCTGCTCGGCGACAACACCGCCTACATGATGGGGCGCGTGTCGTTCAACCCGATGCGTCACATCGATCCGCTCGGCACGATCGCGATCCCGCTCGCGATGTATTTCCTGACGGGCGGCGCGTTCCTGTTCGGCTATGCGAAGCCGGTGCCGGTGTCGTTCGGCAACCTGCGCAATCCGCGCTGGGGCAGCCTTTGGGTATCGCTGGCGGGCCCGGCCTGCAACTTCGTGCAGGCGCTGATCTGGGGCGTGCTGACCCTCGTGCTGCCTGCCGTCGGCATCGACGAGCCATTCTTTACGCGGATGGCGTTTGCCGGCGTCAGCGCGAACCTCGTGCTCGGCGTGCTGAACCTGTTTCCGTTGCCGCCGCTTGACGGCGGCCGCATCCTGGCGGCGCTGCTGCCGACGAAGCAATCGATCGCGCTGTCGCGCATCGAGCCGTACGGTTTCATCATCGTCCTCGTGCTGGTCACGACGGGCGTGCTGACGAACTTCTGGCTGCGCCCGCTCGTCAACGTCGGCTATGCCGTCCTGAGCGCCATCCTGTCCCCATTCGCCTCGCTCCTCTAACGACAATCATGTTCCCTGAACGTATTTTCTCCGGCATGCGACCCACCGGGTCGCTGCACCTCGGTCATTACCACGGCGTGCTGAAAAACTGGGTGAAACTGCAGTCCGAGTACCCGTGCTTCTTCTGCGTCGTCGACTGGCACGCGCTGACGACGCACTACGAGACTCCCGAGGTCATCGAGAAGAACGTGTGGGACGTGCTGATCGACTGGCTCGCGTCCGGCATCGATCCGGCGCAGGCCACGCTGTTCATCCAGAGCAAGGTGCCCGAGCATGCCGAACTCGCGCTGCTGCTCGGCATGAGCACGCCGCTCGGCTGGCTCGAACGCGTGCCGACCTACAAGGAGCAGATGGAGAAGCTGAGGGACAAGGATCTGTCGACCTACGGCTTCCTTGGCTACCCGGTGCTGATGGCGGCCGACATCCTGCTGTATCGCGGCTCGCTCGTGCCGGTCGGTGAAGACCAGGTGCCGCACGTCGAGATGACGCGCGAGATCGCGCGCCGCTTCAACTACCTGTACGGCCGCGAGCCGGGCTTCGAGGAGAAGGCGCTCGACGCCGCGAAGAAACTCGGCGGCAAGCGCGCGAAGCTCTATCACGAGCTGCGCAACGCGTATCAGCAGGAGGGCGACGACGAGGCGCTCGAACAGGCGCGCGCGATGCTGCAGGAATCGCAGAGCCTGTCTATGAGCGACCGCGAGCGCCTGTTCGGCTATCTCGAAGGCGCGCGCAAGATCATCCTGGTCGAGCCGCAGGCGCTGCTGACCGAAGCATCGCGGATGCCGGGCCTCGACGGGCAGAAGATGTCGAAGTCGTACGGCAACACGATCGGCCTGCGTGAAGACGCCGAGACGATCACGAAGAAGGTCCGCACGATGCCGACCGATCCCGCGCGCGTGCGCCGCACCGATCCGGGCGATCCCGACAAGTGCCCGGTGTGGCAGCTGCACCAGGTCTATACCGACGAAGCGACGCACGACTGGGTGCAGAAGGGCTGCCGCTCGGCGGGTATCGGCTGCCTCGACTGCAAGCAGCCGGTCGTCGAAGGCATCCTGCGCGAGCAGCAGCCGATGCTCGAGCGTGCGCAGAAGTACATGGACGATCCGTCGCTGCTGCGCGCGATCGTCGCGGACGGTTGCGACAAGGCGCGCAAGTACGCGACGGAAACGATGCGCGACGTGCGCGACGCGATGGGCCTGTCGTACAACTGATCGACTGCATGAGCGCATCCGTCATTGCCGCCGCGGGCGGCCACGTCGCCCAGGCCGAGCCGTCGCGCTGGGTCGCGCAATGGTCGCGGCTCGTGCCGTCAGGCGGCGCGGTGCTGGATGTCGCTGCGGGCGGCGGCCGCCATGCGCGCTGGTTCGCGTCGCACGGGCATCCGGTCGTCGCACTCGACCGCAACCCGGACGCACTGGCCGCGCTGCGTGCGGTTCCGGGCGTCGACGCCCGCGACGCCGATCTCGAAGGCGCGCCGTGGCCGTTGCCGGCCGGCGAGCGGTTCTCGGCCGTGATCGTCACGAATTACCTGCATCGTCCGCTCTGGCCCCATCTGCTCGATGCGGTAGCGCCGGGCGGCGTGCTCATCTACGAAACCTTCGCGCAAGGAAACGAAACGGTCGGGAAACCGTCCAACCCCGCGTTCCTGCTCGCCCCGGGCGAGCTGCTGGACGCCGTGCACGGCCGCCTGCGGGTGGTCGCGTACGAGGACGGGTTCGTCGCCGCGCCGCGCGAGGCGTTCGTCCAGCGTCTCTGCGCAGTGCGCGAGGGCGCGACCCCGAAGGCGGGGGCGGGAATTCCACGTTACGAACTGCCCGGCTAATCCGCTACAATCTCAACGTTTACCGGTACATACTCTCAATCGCGTTTCATGGCTAACGGCACCCAAGACGGCATTCAAATCCGCGGCAGCATCCCCGCGATCGTCACCCCGATGCTCGAAGACGGCAGTCTCGACCTGCCGGCGTTTCGCAAACTGATCGACTGGCACATCGCGGAAGGCACCGATGCGCTCGTCGTGGTCGGTACGAGCGGCGAGTCGGCAACGCTCAACGTCGAAGAGCACATCCTGATGATCCGCACGGCGGTCGAGCATGCGGCGAAACGCATCCCGATCATCGCGGGCGCGGGCGGCAACTCGACCGCCGAGGCGATCGAGCTGACGAAGCACGCGAAGGCTGTCGGCGCGGATGCGACGCTGCAGGTCGTGCCGTACTACAACAAGCCGACGCAGGAAGGCATGTACCGTCACTTCAAGACGATCGCCGAAGCGGTCGACCTGCCGGTGATCCTGTACAACGTGCCGGGCCGCACGGTCGCGGACATGGCGAACGAGACGACGCTGCGCCTCGCGGACGTGCCGGGCATCATCGGCGTGAAGGAAGCGACCGGCAACATCGATCGCGCTGCGCACCTGATCAAGGCCGCGCCGAAGCATTTCGCGATCTACAGCGGCGATGATCCGACCGCGATCGCGCTGATGCTGCTCGGCGGCCACGGCAACATCTCGGTGACGGCGAACGTCGCACCGCGCGCGATGAGCGACCTGTGCCGCGCGGCGCTGGCCGGCGATGTACAGACGGCCCGCGCGCTGCACATGAAGCTGCTGTCGCTGCACAAGAACCTGTTCATCGAGGCGAACCCGATTCCGGTGAAGTGGGCGCTGCAGGCGATGGGCAAGATGCAGGGCGGCATCCGGCTGCCGCTCACGGCGCTCGACGAGCGCTGCCACGAAGCCGTGCGTTCGGCCCTCGTCGAGGCCGGCGTCCTCGCCTGATGCCGAGGCGGCCGCGTCCTGCGGCCGCCGGCTCGAACCCTGATCAACCCGCACCGGCCGGCTCCGTCCGGCGCCGCTCCTGACGAGCGTTCTAGCAAGACGAAGGATTTCATGAAACGTTTCGCCTTTTCTTCTCGCGCCATCCAGATGTCGGTGGTGGCGCTGGCGCTGGGCGCGCTCGCCGGCTGCGATACGCTGAACGACTACCTGGCCCCTGACCGGGTCAACTACAAGAACACCGGGTCGGCGCCGCCGCTCGCGGTGCCGAGCGATCTGAAGCCGGTGCCGACGACGCAGCAGTTCGTCGCGCCGCCGAGCAACGCGGGCCTCGGCACGCTGCCCCCGCGGGTCACGACGCAGGCCGGCAACGCAACCGACGGCATCCCGAGCGCGCAGGATCCGCTCGGCATGCACATCGAGCGTGACGGCGACCGCCGCTGGCTCGTCGTCGATGGCCGGACGCCCGAGCAGCTGTGGCCGATCCTGAAGGAGTTCTGGCAGGAGAACGGCTTCTCGCTGAAGACCGATGCGCCGTCGACGGGCATCATGGCCACCGACTGGGCCGAAAACCGCGCGAACATCCCCGACGACTGGTTCCGCCGCACGATCGGCAAGGTCATCGATTTCGCGTACTCGTCGGGCACGCGCGACCGCTTCCGTACGCTCGTGAACCGCACGTCGGACGGCAACACCGACATCTCGATCACGCACAGCGCGATGGAGGAAATGATGGTCGGCCCGCAGGGCGGCACGTCGTCGCGCTGGGAAGAGCGCCCGCGCAACCCGGTGCTCGAAGCCGTGTTCCTGTCGAAGCTGATGCAGAAGTTCGGCCTGACCGATGCGCAGGCGAAGCAACTGCTGACCGACGCGCGTCCCGCGACGGCGCCGGCGCAGGTCAGCGACACGAGCAGCGGCGGGGCGACGCTGCAACTGGCCGAGTCGTTCGACCGCGCATGGCTGCGCGTGGGCCTGGCGCTCGACCGCACCAACTTCACGGTCGACAATCGCGACCGCGAGAAGGGTGTGTACACCGTGCGCTATGCGAACACGATGGAAGAGCTCAAGCGCGACGGCCTGTTCGGCAAGCTGTTCTACGGCGGCCCGGCGGCCGCGAAGCCGGGCAAGGAATACCTCGTCAACGTGCGCGCGCAGGGCAACGGCGGCACGCAGGTCGCGGTGGTCGGCGCAAACGGCCAGGTAGACAACTCGTCGGACGCGCAGCGGATCATTTCGCTGCTCCACGCGCAGCTGAACTGAGCGCGTGCGATTCGCCAGCCTCGGAAGCGGCAGCGAAGGCAACGCGCTGGTCGTCGAGGCCTCGAGCGGCACGACGACCACCCGCGTGCTGCTCGACTGCGGCTTTTCCGCCAAGGAGGTCGAGCGCCGGCTCGGCCGACTGAATCTCTGCATCGGCGATCTCGATGCGATCCTCATTACCCACGAACACAGCGACCACGTCGGCAGTGCGCTGACGCTCGCCCGCCGCGCATCGGTGCCGCTCTACATGAGCTGGGGCACCGCGCGCGCGGTCGGCGCGGACGAGGCCGATGTCGACCTCCACGTGCTGTGGGGCGACGAGACGGCCGCGATCGGCGATCTGGCCGTGATGCCCTATACGGTCCCTCACGACGCGCGCGAACCGCTCCAGTTCGTCTTTATGGACGGCGCCAGCCGGCTCGGCGTGCTGACGGACGTCGGGATGGCCACGCCGCACATCACGGCCGTCCTGAGCGGCTGTGACGCGCTGGTGCTCGAATCCAACCACGATACCGCGATGCTGGCCGCGAGCCGCTATCCGCAGTCGCTGAAGGCGCGTATCGGCGGCAACCACGGTCACCTGAGCAATGACGCGGCGGCGGACATCCTCGCGTCGCTCGAACGCAGCCGCCTCCAGCACTTGGTCGCGGCTCACCTGAGCCAGCAGAACAACCTGCCGGAACTGGCCCGCCAGGCGTTTGGCGGCGTACTGGGGACGAGCGGGGAAGACGTGGTCGTGGCCACGCAGGACGCGGGCTTCGACTGGCTGGCGCTCGGCTGAGCGGGGCAGGGCCGCTGCGGCGGCCTGATGCGACCGCCCGGCGGCAGGCGCGGAAACGACAGGCGTAAAAAAACCGGCCCTCGGGCCGGTTTTTTTTTCAGCTGACGCTGAGGCTTACTGGCTTGCGCCCGAAGCCGGAGCAGCCGTCGCTGCCGAAGCAGCCGACGCCACTGCAGCAGCAGCGTCGCTCGCAGCAGCCGTTGCCGACGATGCAGCAGCAGCAGCGTCGCTCGCAGCACCAGCAACTGCCGAAGCAGCCGTCGAAGCAGCAGCTGCTGCGTCGCTTGCAGCCGACGAAGCAGCTTGATCAGCGCTCTTATTGCAAGCAGCCAGTGCAACAGCAGCCAACAGGGAAGCTACGAGGAGGGATTTCTTCATGATCACGTCCTTTTATGGTTAAAGGTAAGCAACAGCGCGAAACAATACCGGTAATGTGCTCCAACACCGACCTGGGCCGCTGGTGGAGATGCACTTCTAGAGCGTGAATCTTCCCTACGGCTTGGGCGGAAATTATATGCACTTTCCTATCGACCGTCGACAAATGCGGGGTCAATACGTTGTCTTTCCCATACAGAATTTGATCCGTATGGGCATACGGGGCGACTCACACTAATTCCGGTCTCCGACCCGTATCCAGCCCGCACGATACCACTCGTGCAACAAGGCTGTCATCGAGGGAACCCGGGATAGTGTTACAAACCGTTTCGCCTCCATCTGACGTTGATTGGCCAGTTCGGGCAGCCATTCACCGGCCTGCTCGAGTGATCCTTCTTCGCCATTAATGAAGTACGAGCGCGCGTTATACATCAATGCGGCCTTTCTGTCGAGACATACGCCACGGCGTGACGCTTGCGTGACGAACGCGGACTCGGTCAGCGGGCGTGCGGGCGGGTCGAATACGACGCTCGGCTTGGGCTCGCTCAGGTAGCAGCCGAGGAATTCGGCGACGTCGCGCTTGCGCCAGCGGATCGCGTCGACGATCTCGGCAACGCGCTCGACCATCGCCGGAGGCAGTTGCGCGGGCGTGTCGACGGCCGGCTGCTTCGGATCGCGGTAGAGATCGTCGCCGCACCCGTCGCGCAGGCCGCCGCGCTCCGCGAGATAGTACAGGAACTGGGCGCCCAGCTCGCCGGCGGACGGGGCCCGGAAGCCGATCGAGCAGGTCATGCATTCGCCTTCGGCCACGCCGTCGTGCGCGATGTGCGGCGGCAGGTACAGCATGTCGCCGGGCTCCAGCACCCATTCGTCGCTCGGCTCGAAGTTCTCGAGGATCTTCAGCGGCACGTCCGGCTGCAGCGACAGGTCCTTCTGCGCACCGACGCGCCAGCGGCGCCGGCCTTCGACCTGCAGCAGGAAGACGTCATACGAATCGAAGTGCGGGCCGACGCCGCCGCCGTCCGTCGCATACGAGATCATCAGGTCGTCCAGGCGCGCGTCGGGGATGAAGCGGAAGCGATCGAGCAGCGCGCGCGCCGCATCGACGTGCAGGTCGAGCCCCTGCACGAGCAGGGTCCAGGTCTTGCGCGTGACGGCGGGCAGCGCGTCGGGCTCGAACGGGCCGTGCGCAAGTTGCCACTTGTTACGAAAATGGGTGATCAGTCGCGATTCCGCGTCATAGTCCGCTGCGAGCTCGAACAGCGCGTCGCGCGAGACCGGCGACGCGACGCCGGGGATCGCCTGGCGGATCAGGAGCGGCTTCTTCTGCCAGTAGCCGCGCATGAATTGCGCCGGCGTAAGACCGCCGAGCAGCGGTGTGGGAAGATCGGAAGGCGGCGCGCCGAGCGGGGCGGCAGCGGCATCCCGCGGTTCGGCTTGAGACCGGTTGCGCATCGTATAATGAGACTTGTATTTGGGAGAATTGGATGAAAATCGCAAAAAACACCGTCGTGTCGGTCACTTACAAGCTGTCGGACGCACAGGGCAATCTGATCGAGGAAAGTGACGAGCCGATGGTCTATCTGCACGGCGGCTATGATGGCACGTTCCCCAAGATCGAGGAACAGCTTGACGGCCATGAGCAGGGTTACCAGGCGCAGATTCAGCTCGAACCGCAGGACGCGTTCGGCGACTACGATCCCGAACTCGTGAAGATCGAGCCGCGCGATCGTTTTCCCGAGCCGCTCGAAGTGGGCATGCAGTTCGAAGGCACGCCGGAAGACGGCGACGAGGAAGTCGATTCGCTGATCTACACGGTCACCGACGTCGCCGAAGACAAGGTCGTGCTGGACGGCAATCACCCGCTGGCAGGCATGGCGCTGCGTTTCGATCTCACCGTGAAGGACGTTCGCGAAGCCACCGAAGACGAAATCGAGCATGAGCACGCGCATGGCGCGGAAGGGCTCGAGATCGTCGACGAGGACGAGGACGAAGACGGCGAAGCGCCGTCAGGGCGCACCCTGCACTGAGCTCGCAGGCAGGCCGGGCGCCGGCCCCGATGCAGGGGCGGGCGCGGGCCACGACGCGCCGCCTGGGGCGGCGCTGTCACCCTGCAATGGCGGCGCGACCGACGACGAGTCGGGCAGCGCCGGCAACGCAGGGATTTCCGGCATCTGCGGCAGCGGGACGTCGTCACGCGGCACGAGCGGCAGCGCGGGCGGCACGGGCAGGTTTTTCGGTACTTCCTGCAGGCTCACGTTGAAGATCGTCTGTCGTGCCGGCGACACGCTCACCTTGACCCACTGATTCGTCGGATGGCGTGGTCCGATCGCGACGCGCGTCACGTTCCGGACCAGTTCACCGTCGTCCGCACGCAGCGGACGGTCGATCAGAAAGCCGTTCGCAAGCGGTTCGCCGCTCGCGTGCATCACGAGTATCGGGCCGCGGAACGTCGCCGCCGCCTTCACCAGCGTTCGTTTCAATTCACGGAAGCCGTCGCGTACGCGCGGCCGGTTGAAACGCAGCCATGCGAAGCGTTCCGCGCGTTCATAGCGTTCGAACTGCGGATCGCCTTCGAACATCACCACCATCGCGCGCGCCTCGCGCCGCTTCGCATATTCGGCCGCGTGGTCGATCCAGAAACCGTTCGCGATGATGCGGTCTTCGAATTCGCCGTTGCGGCCGCCGGCCGTCAGGTAGTGGTTGTTCGGCGCCGGCGCGTTGAGTGCGACGTAGACGATGTCGTCGCGCATCCAGCGTGTGTTTTCCCGATACGGCCGGAACCGTGCGACTTCGCTTTCCCGCGTGATCTGCAGCGCGCCGGGGTCGGGCAGTGCCGAATCGGCGAGCAGCGTCTGCCGCAGGAAGTCGAGCCGCTCGACTGGATCGTAGCCGCCGCCGGTCGCGGTGTTGCACGTTACCCAGTCGTCGTGACCGGGAATGAATACGATCGGCACGCGTGCCGCATCCAGGATCGCGCCGCGCTGCGAATACAGTGCATCGCGGCACGCTTCCTTCGAACCTTTGAGGTCACCCGCATAGACGACGAACGCGAGGTCGCGCTCGCGCGCGATCGCATCGAGCAGCCGCTGGGCGGCCGGCTCGTCCGCAGGGACGTTGATCACACCCGACACGACCGCGAACGAGTAGGGCGTGGTGCTGCGCTTCGGTGGCGCGGCCAGCGCGGTGGCCTGCGCGAGCGCCAGCACGGCCGCGACGAGCGCGGCGGCCGTGCGAGCCGGCAGGCCGCGCACGAAGCGCTTACGCGTGCCCGTCGGCATCGTGCGACCGGACCAGCGTGCGCAGTTCGTACAGCAGGTCGAGCGCCTCGCGCGGCTTGAGATCGTCGGGATCGATGTCGCGCAGTTTTTCCAGCGCCGGATGCGGTGTGTCGGGAGGCGCCGGCGCGTCAGCGCATTCCAGATCGTCGGCGGCCACCGGCTGCGCGCTGAACAGGTCGAGCTGCGGTGTGTGCTGCGACGCCGACTGCTGCTCGAGATACGCGAGGTGCTTGCGCGCGGCGCGGATCACGGGCGCCGGAACGCCTGCGAGCTGCGCGACCTGCAGGCCGTAGCTCTGGTTGGCCGGACCTTCGTTGACTGCGTGCAGGAACACGATGCCGTGGCCGTGTTCGACGGCAGACAGGTGGACGTTCGCCGCTTGCGGGAATTCGGCCGGCAGTTGTGTCAGCTCGAAGTAGTGCGTTGCGAACAGCGTGTAGCACGCGTTGTGCGCCAGCAGGTGGCGTGCGATGGCCCACGCGAGTGCGAGGCCGTCGAACGTCGACGTGCCGCGACCGATCTCGTCCATCAGCACGAGGCTTTGCGGCGTCGCGTCGTTGAGGATCGCAGCGGCTTCGGTCATCTCGACCATGAACGTCGAGCGGCCACCGGCGAGATCGTCCGCCGCGCCGATACGCGTGAAGATCCGGTCGATCGGACCGAAGCATGCCGATTTCGCCGGCACGTAGCTGCCGACGTAAGCCATCAGCGCGATCAACGCGGTCTGCCGCATGAACGTCGACTTACCGCCCATGTTCGGGCCGGTGATCAGCAGCAGCTTGCGCTCGGTGCCGAAGCGGCAGTCGTTCGCGATGAACTGTTCGACCTGCGCTTCGACGACCGGGTGGCGGCCCTGTTCGATTTCGATGCCGATCTCGTCGGTGAAGGTCGGCGCGACCCAGTCGAGCGCGCGGGCGCGTTCGGCGAATGCAGCGAGCAGGTCGAGTTCGGCTAGCGCCGATGCAACGCGCTGGCACTCGGGGATGAAAGGCAGCAGCGCCTGCAGCACCGCGTCGTACAGCGCGCGTTCGCGCGCCAGTGCGCGTTCCTGTGCGGACAGCGCCTTGTCCTCGAAGGTCTTCAGCTCGGGCGTGATGTAGCGCTCGGCGTTCTTCAGCGTCTGGCGCCGGCGGTAGTCGTCGGGCACCTTGTCGGTCTGGCCGCGCGTGACCTCGATGTAGAAACCGTGCACCTTGTTGTATTCGACGCGCAGGTTCGCGATGCCGGTGCGCGTGCGCTCGCGCGCTTCGAGATCGATCAGGAACTGCCCGCAGTTCTCCGAGATATCGCGCAGCTCGTCGAGCTCGGCGTCGTAGCCGCGCGCGATGACACCTCCGTCGCGCACCATCGCGGCCGGCTCGGGCGCAATCGCGTTCGTCAGCAGGTCGAGGCATTCGGCGGGCGGCGCGAGTGCTGCGTCGACGCGGGTGAGTGCGTTCGCGTTCTCGACGATCGCGCTGATGCGCTCGCGCAGCGCCGGCAGGGCGGCGAACGTGTCGCGCAGGCTCGACAGGTCGCGCGGACGCGCGGACAGCAGGGCGAGACGCCCGGTGATCCGTTCGACGTCGGCGATCTGGCGCAGCGCGGTGCGCAGCGCATCGAGGCTTACGTTGGCCGGTGCATCGAGCAGCGCACCGATCGCCTGCTGGCGCGACTGCGCGGCGACCGACGCGCGCGGCGGGTGATGCAGCCAGTGACGCAGCAGGCGGCTGCCCATCGTCGTGCAGCAGGTGTCGAGCAGCGAATACAGGGTCGGCGACTCGGTGCCGCGCAATGTCTCGGTCAGTTCGAGGTTGCGGCGCGTGGCCGGATCGAGCCCGATGTACTCGGTTTCGTTCTCGACCTTCAGGCTGCGCACGTGCCGCAGCTGCTGGCCTTGCGTGGCTGCTGCATAGAGCAGCAGCGCACCGGCCGCACCGCATGCGCTCGTCAGCGAATGCGCACCGAAACCGTCGAGGCTCGCGACATCGAGCTGGTTGCACAGGCGCTGCGTGCCCGATGCGATGTCGAAGTGCCATGCGGGCACGCGCTTGCTTGCGCCTGCGCCTGCCGGCACTGCGTCGGTCGCGCCGTCCGGCGTGAGGATCTCGGCCGGCCGGATGCGCTCGAGCGCGGCAGCGAGCTGGTCGGGTTCGATTTCGGCGAGCCGCAGCGCGCCGCTCGCGAGGTTCAGCCACGCGAGGCCGATGTTCACCGCCACGCCGCGCTTGTTGTGGCCCGTGCACATCGCGAGCAGGTAGACGTCGTTCTTGTCGGACAGCAGCGCGGCATCGGTCAGCGTGCCGGGCGTGACGACGCGCACGACCTTGCGCTCGACGGGGCCCTTCGACGTGGCCGGATCGCCGATCTGCTCGCAGATCGCGACCGATTCGCCCATCTTCACGAGCTTGGCCAGATACTGCTCGACCGCGTGATGCGGTACGCCGGCCATCTTGATCGGCGTGCCGGCAGACGCGCCACGTTGCGTGAGGGTCAGGTCGAGCAGGCGTGAGGCTTTCTCCGCGTCTTCGAAGAACAGCTCGTAGAAGTCGCCCATCCGGTAGAAGACAAGCGTGTCGGGATGGTCGGCCTTGATGCGCAGGTACTGCTGCATCATTGGAGTGTGGCCGGCGAAGGCTTCGGGCGACAGCGTGGTCATAAGTCAGGCGTGAAGTTGTTGCTTTGGTTGCCCGAGTTTACCAGTGGCTTCGTGTGCAGGCGCGAAGTTGGCTGTTTGGCCGGATGCAGGAGATGGCGAGCGGCGGCTATCTATTGCCATTGATCCAATACATGGCATGGGAGAGCCCATCCCCATATTCCGCGTCTGGGGCGTTGGCAAGTTCGCAGATTCGCGCTCTCACGGTCTGAGGGCCGAAAGTTCGGATACAGGGTTCGAGAAATAATCGGTTTGCGCTGGGATTGGGTTCTTTTAGCGCCGCTTTCAAAAGAGGGTCGAGCAGACTCCGAGGCACCGGATTTGTGTTCTCCATGACCTTCGCGACGAACCACTTTTTTGGGGCGTCCGTCAGCGCCCCTTCAAACCACGCAAGTGCTACAGCGGTATCCCTGGGGAGTGCCGATGATGCTTGACCAAGTATCCCTTTGATCGCGGCCAGATTCGCGTGTGTCGCACGCTCGACGTTTGCCAATTGCGTATAGCGATTCGCCAATTCATCCCAATCCACGTTCATTTCTCTTCCTTCGGCCTTATCAGAAAAGGCGCAGGTACTGCTGCATCGGTTGCAGGTGCTGCTGGTTGCGTGCCCATGTGACCGGGAAAAGGTGCTTTGGCTGGCCGAGTTTGCCAGTGCCTCTGGCGCGGGACAGCGAAGTTCGCCTTTCGGCCAATTTGCGATGATCATGACAGGCGGTTGCCGACCAGCAGAGGTCGATCGACTTGTGGCGTAGGATTGCCAGCGATCGCGCTGCTCTATACGCAAGCTACGGGGGGAGTCGTCATGTTCGAATTGCTTGAGCCCTTCTCTCGCCAAATGGCGGAAGACCTTCTCTCAGTCTTCCCGAACTGGGGGAGTCATCTTTCTATTGTTGCCAACGCTGGGGAGAACTATTTCAATGTTCGGGTACCGTCGCTCGCAGCATCGAAAGGTGGCGTCTTAGAGGTTTCTTCTTTATACAACGACGAGGTGACGGTTTTCTACGCAACAACCCATCGGCATTTCTTCTCCGTGCTGGGCAATACTGATGAAGCCGGAGGTGCGAGCGAGTTCATTCGGAAGATACTCGACGAACAACTTGCCGTGGTTTCATACATTTGCGCCGGTGACTCAACCATACGAGATGGGGTTTTTTCAAGCGTCGCAGTTCCGGCGGACAAGATCCCACGCGCAAACTATGAGTATTACTACACCACCTCGATGCGCGTGCGCTCTTGGAGGGGCACTTTCGATGCTGACTTCGCCGCCCCGTACGTCAAAGACAAGCCAACGGGCAACGATGGGCGAGCGTAGGTCGTGGCGTAGGTTTATCCGCCGAGCCTTGTCAGATAAGGTGCAGGTACTGCTGCATCATCGGAGTGTGGCCGGCGAAGACTTCGGGCGACGGCGTGGTCATAAGTCAGGCGTGAAGTTGTTGCTTTGGTTGCCCGAGCTTACCAGTGGCTTCACGTGCGGGCGCGAAGTTGGCCGTTTGGCCGAGGCCGCGTAGAAACGTAGGTCGAATGCTCCGTTCGAAAGACTCGACGCTTCGGATCGCGTTGAATCGGCTTGATGGCGATTCGGGAAGGGCAAAGGGCTCCCGGCACCATGCCCGTTTCGTGCTTTTACGCGGCTTTACCACCTGCATTCTCATCAACGCCGACATCCGATGGATCGTGCCGCGGCGATTGCTTGCCACCATCTGGCACCTGTGCCCAGGTGGCAAGCATCGTTCAGCGAGGGGGGCGCCGGGCGTTTACGGCATGTCCTCGCTCCGGCTCGGCTACGCGTCAACCGGAATAGAACACGCGGTTACCGCTCGTCCCGGAGGTGAAGACCACTGCGCGAGCAGCAACCGGCAGGCATGCCCCGGTGAGGTAGCTCTCATTGGTGCCGGCATTCAATGCAGGCAGCGTTCCTTGCGTCCAGTTGATGCCGTCGTCCGAAGCATAGCTCGTCGCTGCCGCTGGATACGACGACGTCAGCATGAAGAGGCGGTCGTTGCAAGTGAATGCCGCTGTCGCATTGCTGTTGATGTCGCCGGCACTCCACGTTTTCCCGTCGACGGAAACCACGGTCTTTATTCCGGTCAACCCGCCGTTTGCCACGGCCTGATTTCCAGCCGGAGAAAACACGATCGCCTTGCTATTCGAGATTGCAGTGGAAGTGACCTGGAAATAATTGGTTCCATTGACCGACGGCTGATAGGTAGTCCATGCCGTCAGGTCGGGGGAGGTGGCCTTTGCCGAGCGATAAAGGTTGTCTTTCTTGAAATTGCTTAGAAACACCAGGCTACCCGCTCCCGACGGTTGCCACGAACTACCTCTGTTCGTCGATTCGACATAAGTCACCGCCGATCCGTACGGTTGGTAACCGAGATACCACCGACCGTACGCATAGCTAATGCCGTATTCGCGCCCCGGCGAACCTCCAGTTACCGCAACTGAAGGCAGTACGCTTTGCTGCACGTTGAGCAGCGAAACCTGCCAGGTCATCGTCGAAGCATCGGCAAATGCAACGAATACCTGCCCTGTCGCCGGCGAACCACTGGTCGCGATATCGACCCCATACGCAGCGATATTCCCGTTTCCGTCGGATGTCATGTTCAGCACCTGCATGCTGTATCCGGAGCCGAGGGGATTCGGAAGCGTCGTATATTGCGCAGCCCAGTTGATACCGTCTGGCGACGTCAGGTAGGTCGCCGTATTCGTGGATGCGTTGCTTCCCAGCACCATCAGGTTGCTTCCGGTCCAGAAGGGCGAGGCGCTGGCCGCCGTGACGCCCACCGTCGTGGTGCCAGTGCCCGGAATATTGATCGTCGCGTTGATGCTGCCTTGCGTCCAACTCGTGAATATGCCCGACTTGATGGTGTTGGTCACAGCCGGTGAGGATCCGCCGGGGGTGGGCCCAGAACTGTCGTTGCCGCCACAAGCTGTCAGAAACGACGTGATCGAGACTATTGCGATGGTCTTAACGAGCAGGTTTTCGATAGGCATTTTCATGTTCTGTCGTGTCGATAGTGAAATGCGGTTTGCGTATCGTCGATGGGGCTGCAAGTACCGCTGCGCCGTCTCAGCACATAGCCATCGTCAGGGGCGAGGCGGCCAATCCCTCGTCAATTGCTTATGTGCTGGATCAGTCACTGGAACAGGAGTAAGAATTTCCAGAGATCAACGGTTTTTGCAATAGCTATATCCGGAAATCGTGGTTGTTGTCGAATTGGCTCAAGCGCTGCAGCATTTTGCCGTGTCGGAGCTCGGCGCTGCTTCATTGTGGCTGTCATTTGCACGCTGTGAAAAGCCGATGACTTATGATGATTGGCCCGATATTGCTAAGCGAAGGCTACCATATCGGGCAGCATGGCAACATGCGGAATAAATCTACGGTTTTCGGTGTATGCGGGGGCGAAAAGAAGGGCCGCGTGTGGCTTCTTCGAAACGAGCGACGCTGCCGGATGTTGCCGCCGGGCTCGGGCGTGTAGGCGATGGGGTGGTCCGGATCAGCCATTGTTTCTGATCCGGCGCCGTCACGTGTGTCACGCATCGGAGCCCCGATTGATACGGCTCTCAGGTGACTTCGAGGGGTAGCGACTTGATTTCGAGCCACCTCGAGGCGGCCTGGGACTGGTTGGGGAAATGGGGCGTAGGTTTCGGCGTAGCGTCTTGTATGCGCCTGTTTCCGGCACGGCGCAGGCGCTGCTGCATCATCGGTGTGTGGCCTGCGAAGCCTTCGGGCGGCAGCGTGGTCGCAGGCCGCGCATGATGCCGTGCTTGAGCTTGCCACCGGCTTCGACGTGCAAGCTTGAGGTTCGCCGTTCGGTCAGTTGCCAGCAACCGTCAGCTCAGTACGTATTGCGACTCCGCTTCCAGGCCCGCATGCGAAGGCCGGCCTCACCCGGCGCGCGAACCTCCGCGCGCCGACCCTGTCCGGCCCCTCAGGCCGTTTGCCCCGCCGTCACACTGAGCGCCACCGCCTGCGCGACTTCGATCCCGTCGATGGCTGCCGAATAGATGCCACCGGCATACCCCGCACCTTCACCAGCCGGATACAGGCCTTCGACGTTCATGCTCTGGTAATCGTCCTTGCGTCGGATCCGGATCGGCGACGAAGTGCGCGTCTCGACCCCGGTGAGCACTGCATCGTGCATCGCGAAGCCGGCGATCTTCTTGTCGATCTCGGGGAGGGCTTCGCGGATCGCTTCGATCACGTAGTCCGGCAGCGCGGTGCTGAGGTCGGTCGGGTTCACGCCCGGCTTGTACGACGGCTCGACGGAGCCGAGCGACGTCGACGGCCGACCTGCGATGAAATCGCCGACCAGTTGGCCCGGTGCGCGGTAATCGCCGCCGCCGAGTTCGAACGCGCGCTCTTCCCATTTGCGCTGGAACGCGATGCCCGCCAGCGGGCCGCCGGGATAATCGTCCGGCGTGATGCCGACGACGATGCCCGCATTCGCATTGCGCTCGGCCCGCGAATACTGGCTCATGCCGTTGGTGACCACGCGGCCCGGCTCGGAGGTCGCCGCGACGACCGTGCCGCCCGGGCACATGCAGAAGCTGTAGACGGCCCGGCCATTGCTGCAGTGGTGGACCACCTTGTAGTCGGCCGCACCGAGCTGCTTGTGGCCTGCGAACTTGCCGAAGCGGCTGCGATCGATCAACCCCTGCGGATGCTCGATGCGAAAGCCCAGCGAGAACGGCTTGGCTTCGACGTAGACGCCGCGTTCGTGCAGCATCTCGAAGGTGTCGCGCGCGCTGTGGCCCACGGCCAGCACCACGTGGTCGCACCGCAGCGTTTCCCCGTTCGAGAGCTTCAGCGAGCGTACCTTGCCCTGATCGATCTCGATGTCGTCGACTCGGGTTTCAAAGCGCACTTCACCACCCAGTTCGTGGATGGACGCACGCATCTTTTCCACCATGCTGACGAGGCGGAACGTGCCGATGTGCGGCCGGCTCAGGTACAGGATGTCTTCCGGTGCGCCTGCCTTGACGAATTCGTCCAGCACCTTGCGGCCGTAGTGGTTGGGATCCTTGATCTGGCTGTACAGCTTGCCGTCGGAAAACGTCCCGGCACCGCCTTCGCCGAACTGCACGTTGGATTCGGGATTGAGCACGCTCTTGCGCCACAGTCCGAAAGTGTCCTTGGTGCGCTCGCGCACGGCCTTGCCGCGTTCGAGGATGATGGGGCGGAAACCCATCTGCGCGAGGATCAGCCCCGCGAACAGGCCGCACGGCCCCATGCCGATCACGACCGGGCGCAGGAAATTGCCGTGCTCGGGCGCCTTCGTGACGAAGTGGTACGCCATGTCGGGCGTCACGCCGCAATGCGGCTTGCCGGCGAGGCGCTTGATCGCGGCCGCTTCATCCGTGACTTCGACATCGACGATATACGTGAGCTTGATGTCGGCGCGCTTGCGCGCATCGTGTGCGCGGCGGAACACGGTGTAACGGAGGAGCCCGTCTGCGGCCACACCAAGCTCCGCGAGGCGCTCGCGAATCGCGGCCTCGAGCGCGCTTTCGGGGTGGTCGAGGGGGAGTTTAATTTCGCTTAGCCGTAACATGGGGACTCGGATGCGATTGCCACGGCGTCGTGGCGGTGTTGATACGGGCGGGGGCCGGCAGTGTTGTCCGCCGTGCGGGCATGCCGGACGCAAACCATTCATTGTCATTGCGGGACAGGCGGTGCAAGCGGCAGTACGCTGGCCGGCCCGAACAACTCAAGCAACTTCAGGATAGGCGCACGACGCGACCCTTGTGCGGGAAGATTGTCCCGCCTCCCGGCAACCGGGAGGCGAACGGCGCGCCGTCGTGACGATGCCCGCGAGCGGTATGCGCGAAAGCCGCGCCATGCAGGCGCGGCCGGGGCTTACTCCGCTGCCGGATGCACGCGGGTGTAACCCTTCAGGATCGGGATCATCTGCGCGTAGATCTTCGGGTTCGCAGCGACGATTTCATGGCGATGCAGGAAATCGGCGTCGCCCGTGTAGTTGCCGACGAGGCCGCCGGCTTCGGTGATCAGCAGGCTGCCCGCCGCCATGTCCCACACGTTGATGCCCTGCTCGAAGAACGCGTCGAGGCGGCCGGCCGCGACGTTCGCGAGATCGAGTGCCGCCGCGCCCGGACGGCGCAGGCCCGTGCAGGCCTGCGTCATTTCAGTGAAGAGGCGCGCGTAGGCGTCGAGGCCGTCCTTTTCGCGGAACGGGAAGCCCGTGCCGACCAGCGCGTCCGACAGGCGGTCGCGGCGGCCGACGCGGATGCGGCGGTCGTTCAGGTACGCGCCGCGGCCGCGGGTGGCCGTGAACAGATCGTTCTTGTTCGGGTCGTAGACGACAGCCTGCGTGACGACGCCCTTGTGCTCGAGCGCGATCGACACGCAGTAGTACGGGAAGCCGTGGATGAAGTTGGTCGTGCCGTCGAGCGGATCGATGATCCACTTGAATTCGGATTCGTTCTCCGATTCGCCCGATTCTTCCGCGAGGATCGCGTGGTCGGGGTAGGCGGTCTTCAGCGTCTCGATGATCGCGTCTTCGGCGGCCTTGTCCACTTCGGTGACGAAGTCATTCTGCTGCTTCTTGCGGATCTCGATCAGGTCGAGATCGAGGGACGCGCGATTGATGATCTGTCCGGCGCGGCGCGCAGCCTTGACAGCAATGTTGAGCATGGGATGCATGAGCCTGGATCCTGTAGCCGGCGGCACGGGCCGCCACGAAGTGGAACAACCGCCCGGCACGGCGCAAGCGTGGCAGGCGAGGTGAGACGCAAATTGACAAAGAACGGGGTACGACCCGCGCCGCACGGAGTGCGACGCGTAAAGGCATGATTTTACCCGATTTTTGGCGGTTTCAGGCGACCGCGATACGGGGAAACCCCCACTATCCGTCCGGACGAGTGGGTTTGCCGCGGCGATGGCGATACCATACTGCCATTCTGATGAACCGAGTCGCATCGTAGTGGAAACCCCGCAGATCACCGCCGCGCCGTCCGAGCCGGGCGCGGCCTCGTCCCGGCCGCCGTCCGGCGGCTTCACGTCCACCCGTTTCGTGCTCGTCGAGCCGAGCCATCCCGGCAATGTCGGGGCGGCCGCCCGCGCGCTGAAGACGATGGGCTTCTCGCGTCTCGTGCTGGTCGCGCCGCGCGTGCCGCACGTGCAGAGCGATCCCGAGGCGATCGCGATGGCCAGCGGCGCGGACGACGTCCTCGCGTCCGCGCATGTCGTGCCGACGCTTGGCGACGCGCTGTCCGGTGTCCACTGGTCGATCGCGCTGACCGCGCGCACGCGTGAATACGGGCCGCCGCGCCTGGCGCCGCGTGCCGCTGCCACGCAGGCGTGCGCGCAGGTCGGCACGGGCGACATCGCGCTCGTGTTCGGTAACGAGCGCACGGGCCTCGCGAACGAGCACGTCGAGCAGTGCAGCGCGCTGGCGCACATCCCGGCGAACCCGGCCTACAGTTCGCTGAATCTCGCGCAGGCCGTGCAGGTGCTCGCGTACGAGCTGCGCGTCGCGTTTCTCGAGCAGGCGAGCGAGCCGTCGGTGCAACCGTCGGGCGAAGCCGGCACGCTTGCGCAGAGCGACGAGATCGAACGCATGTACGTGCACCTCGAGCATGCGCTGATCGCGCTCGAGTTCCTCGATCCGCGCAACCCGAAGAAGCTGATGCCACGGCTGCGGCGCCTGTTCGCGCGCACGGGCCTCGAGCGCGAGGAGGTCAACATCCTGCGCGGCGTCGCGAAGCACATCCTGCTGAAATCGGGCAAGCCCGGCGGCGACGCGTAAGCGGCCGGCGCACCGGCTGCCGGATGTCTCGGCGCGCGGCGCAACCGCCCCGTCGGGCAGGTGCCAGGTCGGCCGCCGGAAGCGCCGGTGCCGATCGCTGCGCCAGATCGACCATCCCGCAAACGCCCCCGCAGCAAGCGTTCCGCCCGAATACCCGTGCCGGCGGCGGGGTGAACGCGCGAGCTCGTGCGGCCGTGCGCGACTCGCCCTACAATCGCCGGACATCATAAGTAAATTACCCGGCGCGATAAGGGCCGGTCATTGCCGGCGATGCGCGCCGGCCTTTTCCCAGGCCACATCATGTTCACGAGACTGCGCGAAGACGTTGCAACGATTCGCGAGCGGGATCCCGCCGCTCGCAGTGCGTGGGAAGTGCTGACCTGTTATCCGGGGTTGCATGCGCTCGTGCTGCATCGTTTCGCGCACGCATGCTGGCGCGCGAAGCGCTACTGGATCGCGCGTTTCGCGTCGCAGGCCGGCCGGTTCCTGACGGGGATCGAAATTCACCCCGGCGCGACGATCGGCCGGCGCGTGTTCATCGATCACGGGATGGGTGTCGTGATCGGCGAGACGGCGATCGTCGGCGACGACTGCACGATCTATCAGGGCGTGACGCTGGGTGGCACGTCGCTCACGCGCGGCGCCAAGCGCCACCCGACGCTCGAGGCCGGCGTGATCGTCGGCGCGGGCGCGAAGGTGCTTGGCGGATTCACGGTCGGGGCGGGTGCGAAGATCGGTTCGAACGCGGTCGTCGTGAAGCCGGTGCCGCCAGGCGGCACGGCGGTCGGCAACCCGGCGCGCATCGTGATGCCGGCACAGCCGAAGCCGCAGCCCGAACGCGCGGCGTTCTGCGCATACGGGATCACGCCGAATGCTGACGATCCGATGTCGCTCGCGATTCACGGGCTGATCGATCACGCGGCGAAGGAAAGCCGCCGCGTCGACGAGATCGTCGCGGCACTCGAGCGGCTCGGCACGCATCTGGAAACGCTGCAGGGCGCCGACGCGGCGCGCCTCGACCTGCGCAGGCTGTCGGCGGTGCTGGAAGGAAAGACGGTCGAACGCGAGGTGTAACGCGAGGGTTGACGATGGCTGCCGGCCGGTGCGGCGGCAGCAGCGTCGTCAGTCGAGCGGCATCGCGTGGATGCCTTCCGCGTCGACGCGCAGGTAGCCGCCGCGCGGCTTGCCGTGGTCGAGGTCCCAGTCGGGCAACACCCAGCGGATGCCGCCCGGCTCTGCGTGGCTCGCGGGGCGGTGCGTGTGGCCGTGAATGATCACGCTCGCGCGGCTTTTCCGGAACAGCGCAGCCACGCCTTCACGCGTGACATCGTAAATCGCCGAAGCAGGGCGCACCCGGCCCGCTTCGCTTTTCGAACGCATGCGCTGCGCGAGCGCGCGGCGCCAGCGGAACGGCCACGCGAGAAACAGCCATTGCGCGACGCGGTTGCGTGCGAAGCGGCGGAACAGCTGATAGCCGCGGTCGGCCGTGCATTGTGCGTCACCGTGCGCGAGCACGATGCGCTGGCCAAACGCCATGATCAGCGAAGGATCAGGCAGCAGCATCGCGCCGGCTGCCTTCATGAAGCGCCGGCCGAGCAGGAAATCGCGGTTGCCGTGCATCACGTAGAGCGCAATGCCGCGCTCCGAGAACGTGTGCATCAGCGCGGCCATGCGTGCCGCGAACGGATCGTCGTCGAGGATGTCGTCGCCGATCCAGTATTCGAACAGGTCGCCGAGGATGAACACCGAATCGGCGCTGTCGGCGGTGTATTTCACGAAATGCTCGAACGCGGCGACCGTCTTCGGAATCGCTTCGCTCAGATGCAGATCGGAGAGAAACAGGAACGGGCGTGCGGCTTGCGCGTATTCGCGCTCGCCCGGCACGCCCGCGGAGACGCTTCGCGGCGGACTCTCCTGCAACATCGAAGTGCCTCCGTAACTGCGCGTCAGACCACGACGGCCTTCTCGATCACGACGTCGTCAGCCGGCACGTCCTGGTGGAAACCAGCGTTGCCCGTCTTGACGCCCTTGATCTTGTCGACCACGTCCTGGCCTTCGACGACCTTGCCGAACACGGCGTAGCCCCAGCCTTGCGGCGTCGGCGACGAGTGGTTCAGGAAGTCGTTGTCGTTCACGTTGATGAAGAACTGGGCAGTTGCCGAGTGCGGATCGTTCGTGCGCGCCATCGCGACGGTGTAGTTGTCGTTCTTCAGGCCGTTGTTCGCCTCGTTGTCGATCGGCGCATCGGTCGGCTTCTGCTTCAGGCCCGGCTCGAAGCCGCCGCCCTGGATCATGAAGCCGTTGATCACGCGATGGAACACGGTGCCGTCGTAGTGGCCCTTCTTCACGTAGTTCAGGAAGTTCT
Organism: Burkholderia sp. Ac-20345; assembly: GCF_017104825.1. Lineage (NCBI taxonomy): Bacteria > Pseudomonadati > Pseudomonadota > Betaproteobacteria > Burkholderiales > Burkholderiaceae > Burkholderia > Burkholderia sp. Ac-20345. The sequence continues at coordinate 34,848 of NZ_JAAGPO010000084.1, forward strand.
CGACCGTCTTCGGTGCCTTCGCGGCGTCGAGCTCGAGCTTGATCACGCCGTGGTTCGTATGCAGTTCAACCATGATGAATTCCTTCGGTGAGGCGGTTTAAATGGCACGCGGCCGGTCGTGCGACGCGGCCGCGTGTGGCGCCGGACGTGCCGGCAGGTTCTTACTTCGAGACGATGCTGGCCGATTCGATCAGGATCGGTTGCGCGGGCACGTCCTGCATCGGGCCGCGCGAGGTCGTCGCCACGCCTTCGATCTTCTTCACGACGTCGAGACCCGACACGACCTTGCCGAACACCGCATAGCCGTTGCCGTCCGGGTTCGGGTAGTCGAGGCCGTTGTTGTCGACCGTGTTGATGAAGAACTGCGCGGTGGCCGAATTCGGATCGCTCGTGCGTGCCATCGCGATCGTGCCCGTCAGGTTCTTCAGACCATTGCGGCTCTCCAGCGGGATCGGCGCGCGGGTCGGCTTCTCCTCGAAGTTGGTCTTGTAGCCGCCGCCCTGGATCATGAAGCCCTTGATCACGCGATGGAAGATCGTGCCGTTGTACTGGCCGGCCTTCACGTAATCGAGGAAGTTGGCGACGGACTTCGGCGCCTTCTCCGGGTAGAGCTCGACGCGGATGTCGCCCTGTGAGGTCTTCAGCTGCACGACGGGGTGCGCGGTAGCCGATTGCGCGAACGCAGGTGCGGTCGCGGTCGCGAGAAGGGCGGCGCCGCCAAGCGCCAGCAACAGACGTTTCATTGCGATCCTCAGGTTGGGAGGGAAAGAAGGCCGCGCCGCTTATTGCGACGGCGCGACGTACGGCGCCGCCAGTGCGCCCGACGGACCGCTGAACTGGAACGTCGGCGACATCGGCAGCGTGGTGGTGCCCACGTTCGCGGCTGCGCGGTTGGTGTAGTCGCGGGTGGCCGGTGCGACCGCGCGGGCGTTCGGCGCGGCCTTCGGCGGCGACACGATCTTCTGGAGATCGGCGAGGCGCTGCGCGGTCGCGCCGCTCGTGCGGCCGAGCGATTGCGCACGCTTGTACGACTCGGCCGCGAGGCGCAGGTACAGGTCGCCGAGGTTCTCGTATGCAAGCGAGTAGCTCGGGTTCGATTGCGTCGCCGTGACGAGCGCGGTGCGCGCGTCGTCGTAACGGCCATGCTTCGCGTAGAGCGCCGCAAGGTTGTTGTACGGCTCGGGCAGTTCGGGGTACGCCTGCGTGATCGCGACGAACTGCTGGATCGCGTCGTCGTCACGGTTCAGGCGGGCCAGCACGGTGCCGCGCTTGAACTGCGCCTGCACGTCGCGCGGGTTCGACGCGATGCGCGCGTCGAGCTGCGCGAGCGCCTGTTTCCACTGCTTGCCGGCGATCGATGCGTCGATTTCGGGTGTGCCGTCGGCGGTGGCCGGGGCTTTCTGCGCATGCGCCGCGGGGACCGCGAAAAGCGTCAGCGCGACGCCCATGACGGTGGTCGCAACGAGGGTCGCAGCGCTCTGCGCGCGGCCGCGATGAGGTTTCATAGGCGTAAATCGGAATGTTATACTCCGAGCCATTCTAACAAAACGTCTGCGCGTTCCGGCGAGCGGCAGACAGTCTTTCTTAGCCTCTCGTGGCCGTCACCGCTGTGCTTGCAGCCTGACCGCCCCATGTGATATCGAGGACGCTCGGCCTGGTGCCGCAGCAGATGGTCCGTCCGTTTCGCATGCTGGGCGAGCTTCGCCAGGGCGGTTTCCTTCGGCTCACGGTTCATCTCTATGGAATCACTGCGCATCTACAACACGCTCGCGCGTGACAAGCAAGTCTTCGTGCCGCGCCAGTCCGGCGAAGTGCGGATGTACGTATGCGGAATCACCGTATACGACTATTGTCACGTGGGCCACGCGCGCATGCTGGTCGTGTTCGACCTCGTCCAGCGCTGGTTGCGTGCGATCGGTTACCGGGTCACGTATGTGCGCAACATTACCGACATCGACGACAAGATCATCCGCCGCGCGGTCGAGAACGGCGAGACGATCAAGTCACTGACCGACCGGTTCATCGGCGCGATGCACGACGACGAAAGCGCGCTCGGCATCCAGCGGCCCGACATCGAGCCGCGCGCGACGGCGTTCATTCCGCAGATGCTCGGCATGATCGAGACGCTCGAGACGAACGGCTACGCGTACCAGGCGACCGACGGCGACGTCAATTACTCGGTGCGCAAGTTCGCGAACTACGGAAAGCTGTCGGGCAAGTCGCTCGACGATCTGCGCGCGGGCGAGCGCGTCGCCGCGAACGACGCGAAGGAAGATCCGCTCGATTTCGTGTTGTGGAAACGCGCGAAGCCGGAAGATCCGGAAGGCGCGTCGTGGGCGTCGAAGTACGGGATGGGTCGCCCGGGCTGGCACATCGAGTGCTCGGCGATGGGCTGCACGCTGCTCGGCGAGCATTTTGACATCCACGGCGGCGGGCAGGATCTGCAATTCCCGCACCACGAGAACGAGATCGCGCAGAGCGAAGGCGCGACCGGCCAGACGTTCGTCAATTACTGGATGCACAACGGCTTCGTGCAGGTCGACAACGAGAAGATGTCGAAATCGCTCGGCAACTTCTTCACGATCCGCGAAGTGCTCGAGCGCTACGATGCCGAAGTCATGCGCTTCTTCATCGTGCGCACGCACTACCGTTCGCCGCTCAATTACAGCGACGTGCATCTCGACGATGCGCGCGCGTCGCTCACGCGTCTCTACACCGCGTTGAAGGATGTCGAGGCCGACACGCTCGCGCTCGACTGGAACGAGCCGCACGCGCAGCGTTTCGCGGCCGCGATGAACGACGACTTCAACACGCCGGTCGCGGTGGCGACGCTGTTCGAGCTGGCGGGCGAGGTGAATCGCACGCGCGACGCATCGCTCGCGCGGCAACTGAAACAACTGGCGGGCCTGCTCGGCCTGCTGGGCCGCGAACCGCGCGCGTTCCTGCAGCAGGCGTCCGGCGCCGCGCAGGCGGGCGGGTTCGCCGCCGACGAGATCGAAGCGAAGATCGCCGCGCGTGTCGCGGCGAAGCAAGCGAAAGACTATGCCGAAGCGGACCGGATCCGGGCGGAACTGCTCGAGACCGGTATCGCACTTGAAGACAAACCGGGCGGATCGACCGAATGGCGTCGCGTATGAGCGCGGTGCGTTCCACTGACCGATCCGTCAGGTAGGAGGCAAGATGGCAACGGCCAGAAAAGCGCCGGTCAGGCGCGCGACCCCGGTCGCCGCGCGTCCGGCAGCCAAGCGCGTGCCGCCGGCGAAGACGGACGCGACGCGCGCCGTGCCGAACGGCGCGCTCAACGGTCATGCGCAGCCGGCGGCCGCGCTGCCGGCCGCCGACGCGGCCCGCAAGGCCCGTGCGTCCGAAGTGGACGGCGAGGAGGTCGTCGTGCGTCCTGCTTACTGGGACAAGGCATGCGCCGATCTCGTCAAGCGCGACCGGATCCTGAAGAAACTGATTCCAAAGTTCGGTCCCGCGCATCTCGTGAAGCGGGGCGACCCGTTCGTCACGCTCGCGCGCTCGGTCGTCGGCCAGCAGATTTCGGTGCCGTCGGCGCAGTCGCTGTGGGCGCGCATCGGGGATGCCTGTCCGAAACTCGCGCCGCAGCCGGTGATCCGGCTCGGCGCGGAAAAACTGATCGCGTGCGGGCTGTCGAAGCGCAAGACGGAATACATCCTCGATCTCGCGCAGCACTTCGTGTCGGGCGCGCTGCACGTCGACAAATGGACGTCGATGGACGACGAGGACGTGATCGCGGAGCTCACGCAGATCCGCGGCATCAGCCGCTGGACGGCCGAGATGTTCCTGATCTTCAACCTGTCGCGGCCGGACGTCCTGCCGCTCGACGACCCGGGCCTGATCCGCGCGATCAGCGTCAATTACTTCAGCGGGGAACCCGTTACGCGCAGCGAGGCGCGCGAGGTCGCGGCCAACTGGGAACCGTGGCGCACCGTCGCGACCTGGTACATGTGGCGCAGCCTCGATGCGCCCGACGCCGACGCCTGAGCGGCGGCTATCGGGTTTTAAACATCAATAGTTGAGAGCCGGTTTTGAGCGTCGCCCGCGCGGGTAGAATACGCGCTGCCGCAAGACCCAAGGATTCGAACACATGAAGACCACGTTTCTGGATTTCGAACAGCCGATCGCCGAACTCGAGGCCAAGATCGAAGAGCTGCGATTCGTGCAGGACGACTCGGCTGTCGACATTTCGGAAGAAATCGAGCGGCTGTCGAAGAAAAGCCAGCAACTGACGAAAGACCTCTACGCGAACCTGTCGCCGTGGCAGGTTTCGCAGATCGCGCGGCATCCGCAGCGTCCGTACACGCTCGATTACGTTGCAGAACTGTTTACCGATTTTCACGAGCTGCACGGCGACCGCGCATTCGCGGACGATGTGTCGATCGTCGGCGGCCTCGCGCGCTTCGGCGGCCATCCGTGCATGGTGATCGGTCACCAGAAGGGCCGTGATACCAAGGAGCGCGCCGCGCGCAACTTCGGGATGCCGCGCCCGGAAGGCTATCGCAAGGCCGAACGCCTGATGCGTCTCGCCGAGAAGTTCGGGCTGCCGATCTTCACGTTCGTCGACACGCCGGGCGCGTACCCGGGCATCGGCGCGGAAGAGCGCGGCCAGTCGGAGGCGATCGGCCGCAACCTGTACGTGATGGCCGAACTGAAGACCCCGATCATCACGACGGTGATCGGCGAGGGCGGTTCGGGCGGCGCGCTCGCAATCGCGGTGGCCGACACCGTGATGATGCTGCAATTCTCGACCTACTCGGTGATCTCGCCGGAAGGCTGTGCGTCGATCCTGTGGAAGAGCGCCGCGAAGGCGCCGGAAGCAGCGGAAGCGCTGGGCCTGACCGCGCACCGCCTGAAGGCGCTCGGCCTGATCGACAAGATCATCAACGAGCCGCTCGGCGGCGCGCATCGCGATCCGAAGGGCATGGCTGCGCTGCTGCGCCGTGCGCTGGCCGATTCGCTGCGCCAGTTCCAGGGCATGAGCATCGATGCGCTGCGCGAGCGCCGCTTCGAGCGCCTGATGGCCTACGGCAAGTTCAAGGAAACCACGCCGGGCGCATGACCGGCTGCGTCCACCATTCGCGCGCCGCTGCGCGCGCGTTCCTCTCGTGATTCCGCCAACCGAACTCTCCGCCGACCGCATCGTCCTCGATGCGGTCGGCGTTGCGCTTTCCGGCATGCCGCCCGATGCACGCATCGCGATCGCGTACAGCGGCGGCCTCGACTCGACGGTGCTGCTCCACGCGGCCGTGCGTGTCGCAGGCGCGTCGCGTTGCGTCGCGCTGCACGTGCATCACGGGCTGAGTGCGAACGCCGACGCGTGGGTTGCGCATGCCGAGGCGAGCGCGGCCGGGCTCGGCGTCGCATTCGAATCGATGCGCGTCGACGTGCCGCGCGACAGCGGCCTCGGTGTCGAGGCGACGGCGCGCGAGCGGCGCTACGCGGCGCTCGACGAGATGTGCGAGCGCCACGTCGCGGCCGCGCTGTGGCTCGCGCAGCATGCGGACGATCAGGCCGAAACCGTGCTGCTGCAGCTGTTGCGCGGCGCGGGGATCGCGGGGCTTGCCGCGATGGCGCCGCGTTACCGCCCTGAAGGCGTGAGCGTCGAGCGTGTGCGCCCGCTGCTGCGACTGTTGCGTGCGCAACTCGAGCGCTATGCGACGCAGCACGACCTGGCATGGATCGACGACGAGTCGAACAATGACACGCGCTATGCGCGCAATGCGTTGCGCATCGACGTGCTGCCGGCGCTGGCCGTGCATTTCCCGGGCTTTCGAGACGCGCTCGGCCGCGCGGCCCAGCATGCGGCGGCCGCACAGCGACTGCTCGACGATCTGGCCGAACTCGACTTCGCCGTTGCCGCGCGCGATGACGGGCAGGCGCTGTCGCGCGATGCCCTGGTCGCGTTCGACGACACGCGCGGCGCGAACCTGCTGCGCTTCTGGATGCGCCGGCTCGGTTTGCCGGGCGCGTCGGCTGCCCGGCTCGCCAACATGATGCGGCAGTTGCGTGCCACACATGTCGCCCATGCGCTGCGCGTCGATCACGCAGGGCAATGCCTGCGCCTGTATCGCGATGTCGTCTACTGGGAAGCGGGTGACAGCAGCGAACCGGCCGATGACGGCACCGGGAGCCCGCATCCGGAAGCGGTGCTCGCGTGGGACGGGCAGGAAGTCTGGCACCTGCCGGGATGGCGCGGCACGTT
>NZ_JAAGPO010000085.1:0-40798 GCF_017104825.1 Burkholderia sp. Ac-20345
ACCGCTGCGCCGCGCGCACCGGGCGGCCCAGGTGGGCCTGATGCCCGCACACAACCGGCACCGGGCGGTGCCGCGCCCGCGACGCCGCCACCGCCGGCGCGGCGCAAGCACCTGGTGCGCGCGCTCGTCGCCGTGTTCGCGCTCGGCATCATCGGCTGGGGCATCTGGTACGTGATTGTCGGCCGCTGGTACGAATCCACCGACAATGCGTACGCGCAAGGCAACGTCGTCGAGCTGACGCCGCAGGTGACGGGCACCGTCGTGTCGATCGACGCGGACGACGGCAACCTCGTACGCGCCGGCACGCCGCTCGTCCGTCTCGACCCGAGCGACGCGCAGATCGCGCTCGCGACCGCGCAGGCCGATCTCGCGGCAACGGTGCGCAAGGTGCGCGGCCTGTACAGCAACGAGCGCGGGCTGGCGAACAGCATCGACGGCGCACGCGCCGAACTCGATACGCGCCGCACCGCACTCGACAAGGCGAAGGCCGACTACAGCCGCCGCGAGGATCTCGGCCGCTCCGGCGCGATTTCACGCGAGGAACTCGCGCATGCACGCGACACGCTGACGTCGGCGCAAAGCGCATACGCGGCCGCGCAAAGCGCGCTCGCGACGCTGAACGAGCAGCATCAGACGAGCAAGGCGCTGATCGACGACACCGCGGTCGCGTCGCACCCGGACGTGCAGGCCGCGGCCGAACGGCTGAGGGCCGCCTACCTCGCGCATGCACGCACCAACGTCGTCGCGCCCGTCACCGGCTATGTCGCGAAGCGTACGGTGCAGGTCGGGCAGCGCGTGTCGCCCGGCGTGCCGCTGCTTGCGGTCGTGCCGCTGCGCGAGCTGTGGGTCGACGCGAACTTCACCGAGAAACAGCTCGAACACATGCGTATCGGACAGCCGGTCGAACTGACCGCCGACCTGTACGGCGACGCGGTGCGCTATACCGGCCGCGTGCAGAGCCTCGGCGTCGGCACCGGCAGCGCGTTCTCGCTGCTGCCCGCGCAGAACGCAACGGGCAACTGGATCAAGATCGTGCAGCGGCTACCGGTCCGCATCGAACTGACGGATCCGGCGCAGCTCGACGCGCATCCGTTGCGCATCGGCCTGTCGATGCATGCACGCGTCGACCAGCACGACCGCAGCGGCGCCATGCTGTCGCATCGCGAACAGCGCGCACCGGTATTCCGCACCGACGTGTACCGTGACGAACTCGCGCGCGCCGACAGCCTGATCGCCGATGTCATCCATGCGAACCAGCCGGCGGCCGTGCGCGCGGAGGCGGTGCGATGAGCGGCCCGATGGCAGCCGCCGACAGCGGCTTTCGTCCGTCGAGCGTCGGGCTCACGACCTTCGGCCTCGCGCTCGCGGTCTTCATGCAGGTGCTGGACGGCACCGTCGCGAACGTGTCGCTGCCGACGATCGCCGGCAACTTCGGCGTGAGCACGACGCAGAGCGCGTGGGTCGTCACGACGTTCTCGGTCAGCAACGCGATCGCGCTGCCGCTGACCGGGTTTCTCGTCAAGCGCGTCGGGCAGGTGCGGCTGTTCGTGTGGGCGACGCTCGCGTTCACGTTCGCATCGCTTCTGTGCGGCCTCGCGCAGAACCTGCCGCAGCTCATCGCATTCCGCGCGCTGCAGGGCCTGGTGGCGGGGCCGATGATCCCGACCACGCAGGCGTTGATGCTGTCGATCTATCCGCCGCAGCGGCGCGGCTTCGCGCTATCGATGATCGCGATGGTCACCGTCGTCGCACCGATCGCGGGGCCCGTGTTCGGCGGCTGGGTCACCGAGCATTATTCGTGGCGCTGGGCGTTCCTGATCAACCTGCCGATCGGCGTGTTCGCCGCGATGTGCGTGTTCGCCCAGATGCGTGCACGCGTCGAGACGACGGTTGCCGCGCGCGTCGACTATGTCGGCCTCGCCGCGCTGATCGTCGGCGTCGGTGCGCTGCAGATCGTGCTCGATAAGGGCAATGAAGCCGACTGGTTCAATTCGACGTTCATCGTCGTGATGTCCGTGGTCGCCGCGTTCGGCATCGCGCTGTTCCTGATCTGGGAGCTCAACGAGCCGAACCCGATCGTGAACCTGCGGCTCTTCGCGCATCGCAATTTCGCGGCCGGCACGCTGACGCTCGTGCTCGCGTATTCGGCGTTCTTCGCGGTCAACGTGATCGTGCCGCAATGGCTGCAGCGCACGCTCGGCTACACGGCGTTCTGGGCCGGGCTCGCCGTCGCGCCGATGGGCGTGATCCCGGTGCTGATGACGCCGTTCATGGGCAAGTACGCGCCGCGCTTCAACATGCGCGTACTCGTGTGCTGCGCATTCGCGATCCTCGGCACGTCGTCGTTCCTGCGCGCGGGTTTCGTGCCCGACATCGACTTCACGCACATCGCGCTGATCCAGTTGCTGCAGGGTCTCGGCCTCGCGCTGTTCATCATGCCGATCAACAGCATCCTGCTGTCCGACCTGAAGCCGGACGAGATCGCTGCCGGCTCCGGCCTGTCGACGTTCCTGCGCACGCTCGGCGCGAGCTTCGCGGTGTCGATCACGTCGTTCCTGTGGGACCGGCGCGCAATCGTGCACCACGCGCAGCTCAGCGAGCACGTGAGCGCATTCGATCCGGCCGTGCGGGCCGAAGTCGCGCAGCTCGGCGGCGGCGATCCGCAACGCGCGGCGACGCTGCTGGGCAACCTGGTCGACGCGCAGGCGTACCAGATCTCGTTCAACGACATTTCGTTCGCGCTCGGCTGCGTGTATCTCGCCGTGATCGCGGTGGTCTGGCTCGCCCGTCCGCCGTTCGGCCCCGGTGCCGCCGCGAAACGATGAAGCGGGCGCTGCACGCCCCGTTCCGACCCATGCTGTTCAATTCGATGGAGGTTGACCCGATGCCTACCCACCACGCTGATGCCATGCCGTCTGACCTGACGACGCTCGCCGTGTTCGACGTCACGGAATTTCCGTTCGTCGTCGTGCGCAACGACGCGATTGCATCCACCGGCTACGCGGAGCGCTGGCTCGACGACATGCATGTGCTGATGCGGCACGGCGAGCCGTTTGTCATGATCTTTCCGCCGGCCCGCCCCAACGAAGCGCACGACGACCGCAAGGAACGCGGCATGTGGCTCAAGCAGAACCGCGCCGCGCTCGCCGCGGTCTGCCGTGCGCTGATCACGATCGAACCGGACCCGGCCGAACGTGAAGCGGCCATCGCGAACGCGTCCGGCATCGAAAAGGCGTTCGGCATTCCGTTCGACGTGACGGCTTCGCTCGACGACGCGAAGCAGGCAGGCCGGCGACGTCTGGCTGAGGCGGTCTAGCGCGGCCCGTTCGCGCGCAACGTCTCGAACCGATTGCGCAAGTCCGCCTGAATGCAGATTCCAACTAAACGAACGGGGTGGCTTGTATGAATGGACTGGATTGTCTGAAATGGTTGGTACCCGGCGACACGGACGCGTCATGGCAGAGAATGACCGACGCAGCCGCCGGAATGGGGTTCGACAAGGTCGTGCTGATCGTGTTGCCGTTTACCGGCGCGTCGTTCGATCTCGCACGCAAGTGGAGCAGCGGCGTGCCCGGCTGGACGGCGCTGTACCGGCAGCGCCAGTTCGACCGCGTCGACCCGATGCTGCGGCATTGCTTCCGTTCGGCACTGCCGCTCGTCTGGGACGACGCACTGTTCGCGCTGCCGGAGCAGCGCCCGTGTTACGAAGCGGCGGCCGCGTACGGCATGCGCAGCGGCGTCGTGCTGCCCGTGCGCGGCGCGAAGGGGGAAGTCGGCATGCTGTTGTGTGCGAGCACGGACGAGCTTGCCGCCACGCGCGAGCACTGCGACCGCCACCTCGCTGCGCTGACGCTGCTGCGCGACGTCGCGTGCGAAGCGATCGCCGGCACGCGCTGCCATGCACCGCCCGACAGCGTGCCGCGGCTCAGCCGGCGGGAAGTCGAATGCCTGCGCTGGCACGCGGCCGGCAAGACCTCGTGGGAAATCGGCCACATCCTGAACGTGACCGAGTCGTGCATCAATTTCCACTTCATGAACATCCGCCGCAAGTTCAACGTGTCACGTCGGCATGAAGCCGTGCTGCGTGCGGTCGAGTGGGGGCTGATCAGCATCTCCGACGTGACGGTGCCGACCTGATGCGGGTGCATCGTCGAGCCAGCGGTCGAGAAACGCGCTGAGCCACGCGGCCGTCGCGCGGTCGTGCCGCCGGCCTTCACATGCCTGCGTCGCGAGATCCTGCGCACCGGGCGCCGACAGCTTGTGCGCGGCGGCCGTACTCCAGCGCCGCATCATCGGATAGCTCACTTCCGGATGGAACTGGACGCCATATGCGCGCGGCCCGTAGCGGACGGCCTGGTTCTCGAAATGCTCGCCGGTCGCGAGGATCTCGAGCCCGGCGACGCGCTCGAAACCCTCGCGATGCCACTGGTAGACGTGCGACGGCCATGATCCGAGCCGCCGGCCGGCGGGTGTCGCGGCGATCGGCCAATAGCCGATTTCCGCGCGCCCGTCACAATGCGCGCTCACGCGGCCGCCCAGGTGGCGGATCATCATCTGCGCGCCGAGGCAGACGCCGAGAAAGGGCGCGGCTTCGCGCAGCGGCACGCCGATCCAGTCGATCTCGTCCTGAATCCAGCGATCGCCGTCGTTCGCGCTCATCGGACCGCCGAACACCACGGCGCCCGCATGGTCGGCCAGCGTCGCCGGCAGCGGATCGCCGAGCGGCGGACGGCGAATGTCGAGCGGATGGCCGCGGGCAGCCAGCAGCCGGCCGATCCGGCCAGGGCTCGACTGCTCGCGATGCAGGACGAGCAGGATAGGACGAAGGGCGGAGTGCGTCATGTCGTGTCGAAAGGGTCGTGAGTTCGTGAGTTCGTGAGGCCGTGACAGTCGTCACGCAGGCAGTCAGCCCGGCTGGCCGCGCAATGCGTCGAACGACACCATCACCTGTTCGCGATAGGCGGGCCGTCGGCACAGGCGGGCGTACCAGGCCTCGACGTGCGGCAACGGCGGCCGCTCGACGTCGAGCGAGAAATAGCGGAACAGCGTCGCGCCGGCCGGAATGTCGGCCAGGCCGGGCGTCGCACCGCCAAGGAAAGGCTGGGCCGACAGCAGCCGGTCGAGCAACTGGAAATGCGTCGCGCTGCGTGCGGCCTTGTCGCGCACGAGCGCGTCGTCGCGCCGCTCCGGCGGCGTTCGCACGAGCGCCCAGAACAGCCCGGTCATCACGTCGGGTTCGAGCGAGGTCTGCGACCAGTCCATCCAGCGCTCCGCGCGCGAACGGGCGAACACGTCGCGGCACCAGAACGGATTGTTCGGCACGCGCGCGGCGAGATAGCGCAGGATCGTGTGCGATTCCCACACGACGTCGCCATCCCAGTCGATCACCGGAATCCGGCACGTCGGATTCAGCGCCGCGAACGCGGGCGTCTGCAGCGAACCGTGTTCGCCGCCGGCCGCGATGTGCCGATACGGCACGCCCAGCTCGCCGATCAGCCACAACACCTTCTGCACGTTGAACGACGTGCGGCGGCCCCAGACGGTCAGCATCGCGCGGCATCCTCGCAAGCGGTGGCCTGCCGCGCGCACGCCGCATAGCGATCGAGACCGGCCGCAAGATCGGCGATCAGGTCGTCCGGGTCCTCTAGGCCGATATGCAGGCGTACGCCTCGACTGTCGGCCGGCCAGCGTGCCGCGAGGCCGTGTGCGTCCAGTTCGAACGGCAACGCGAGGCTCTCGTAGCCGCCCCACGAATAGCCGAGCCCGAACAGCCCGAGGTGGTCGAGAAATGCTTCAACCGCTTGCGGCGGTGCAGGTTGCAGCACGACCGAGAACAACCCCGACGCGCCACGGAAATCGCGGCGCCACAGTGCATGTCCGTCGTCGCCGGGCAGCGCTGGATACAGCACACGCTGCACTTCGGGGCGCGCTTCAAGCCAGGTCGCGACCGCAAGCGCATTGCGCTGGTGCTGTCGCAGCCGTACGCCGAGCGTGCGTAACCCGCGCAGCGCGAGATAGACGTCGTCGGGGCCTGCGCACAGTCCGAGATCGCCATGCAGTTGCTTCAACGCGGGCCACGCGCGTTCACTGGCCGATACGGTGCCGAGCATCGCATCGGAATGCCCGACCAGATACTTGGTGCCGGCCTGGATCGACAGGTCGATGCCGAATGCATGCGGCTGGAAGAAGAGCGGCGTGGCCCAGCTGTTGTCCGCGATGACCAGCGCGCCGTGCGCCTGCGCGAGCCGGACGAGCGCCGGGATTTCGTGCATGTCGAACGTGTAGGAACCCGGCACTTCGATGTACAGCGCGCGCGTGTTCGCACGGAATGCGGCCGCGACGGGCGTGCTGCCGTCGTACCAGGTCGTCTCGACGCCGAGCCGCGCGAGCACGCCTTCGCACGCATGACGAACCGGGCCGTAGACCGATGCGGTCATCAGCAGGTGATCGCCGGGCTTCAGGCACGACAGCAGCGCAAGCGTGCACGCGGACAAACCCGACGGGCACAGCACCGCACCGGCGCCGCCTTCGAGGCTCGTCACCGCGCGCTCGAGCGCGTCGGTCGTCGGTGTGCCGCGGCGGCCATAGATATACGGCTGCGTGCGGTTCAGCAGATCGGACACCGTCGGGCTCAGCACGGTCGACGCGTGATAGACGGGCGGATTGACGAAGCCGTGCCAGGCCGCGCTGTCGCGGCCCGCATGCATGAGCCGCGTGTCGTCGTGCAGCCGGCCGTTGATTCGCTCATGCAGGGTGCCGTCCGACTGCGACGGGTGTGCGGCGGACTTCAAGGCCATAGCGCGCACCGTTCCCAGCGCTGACCGTCACGACGGTACGCTTGCCGCGCGAAGCGGCGCGCGCTGTCGGCGCGCCAGAATTCGGCTTCGTCCGGCGCGAGCGTATACAAGTGCCAGTCGTCCGATACGAGCGCCGGATCGGCAGCCAGCCGCTCGAGCTGCACGTCGATCGCGCGCGTCAGGTCGGCGGGATCGTCGAGCCGTTCGCTTTGCCGGCCGGCGAGGATGCTTGCGCGCGAACGCTCCGGGCGGCCCGCGAAATCCGCGCGGCCTTCGGCGGCCGGCAGCCGCTCGACCGGGCCGCTCAGGCGGATCTGGCTCGCGATCGCCGGCCAATAGAACGTCAGCGCGGCGAACGGCCGGTTTTCGATCTGGCGCCCCTTGGGGCTGCGCGTGCTCGCCGCGAAATGCCAGCCGCGCGCGTCGACGTTCAGCAGTACGACGGAGCGCGCATCGGGCCGGCCGTCAGGGCGGACCGTCGACAGCGTCATCACCTGCGGTTCGACGGCGCCTGCGGTAACGGCCTCGTCGAGCCAGCGTTCGAATTGTGCTTGCGGCGTGTCGGGCCAATTCTCGGCCGGAACGTGCGGCGCCGCATGCGCGAGGGTTTTCAGCGCCTTCAGGCGCGTTGCGATCGTATCCATGGCGGGCCTCAGGCGATGCCGAATTGCGTCGCGCGGGCGATCAGCCGATGCGCGGCGAGATAGTCGGGGACTTCCGCGAGGAAACCGTCGACGACGGCCGCGGCCACGCGGCGGCCGCCGGATTCGCGCCGTGCGGTGTCGAACGCGTCGATCACGCGGCGGGCGAGGGCGACTTCGTCGGCCGTCGGCGTCAGCACGCGATTGACGACCGGCACGAACTGCGCGTTGACGATCGCCTTGGCCTGGTATCCCAGACCGCGGGACACGCGCATGTCGTGCTCCGCGCCTTCGTTGTCGGCATAGCTGTACGGGCAGTCGATCGCGGTGACGCCGACCGCCGCGCATTCCACGCGAAAGCGCGAGCGCACATAGTCGAGTTCGCGGCCCGCGCGGGTGCGCTCGGCACCCATGTCGGCGACCATGTCCTCGGTCGCGACCAGTACGGCCGACACGCGCGGGCTCGAACGCGCGATCGCCATCGTGTTCACGAGCCCGAGCGTCGTCTCGATGTTCGGCACCAGTTCGGTCGAGCCGGGCGCGATATCGTATTCGCGCTCAAAACGCGTGACGGCTTCGTCGAGCGCGACGACCTGCTCGGGCGTCGCGACGTACGACATCATCACGATGTCCGGCCGGCCGCGCATCGCGGCGCGCAGGTCGTCGATGCCGCCCGCATCGAGCGGGTTCACGCGCACGGATGCGAGGATGCCGGCATCGCGCCAGCCCGCGAGCACGCGCTCGCTGAGTTCGCGCGCGGCCGGACGACGATCCGGCGGCGTAAAGGTTTCGAGTTCCTGGATCAATACGTCCGCGCCGCTCGCGGCGCCGGCGACGAGCGCATCGTGATCGGCGCCGGCGAGGAACAGCCAGGAGCGGCGCAGGCGGGAAGGGCGTCGGTGGGTCGTTGTCATGCGTGGATTCCTGTAGAGCGCGTGGTACGCGTATCGATGGCTCGGGTGTTCAGCCGGCGCGCATCATCTGGTTGAAGATGTTCTTGCGATGCATTTCCTCGGTACCGCCGACGCTCATGAAGCCCAATGCGTCCGACGCGAATGCGGCCACCGGCCCGGCCTGGTAGCCGAGGCTGCCGTACAGCCGCACGAGGCCGAGCGCGCCGTCGACGAGATCCTGCGCGCCGACCAGCTTCGCGATCGAGCACGTCATCAGCGCTTGCGGGTGGTCCGTCAGCAACTGCGCGAGCGCGCCGCGCGCGAGCCACGTGCCGCGCTCGATGCCGATCTGCAGGTCGACGAGACGGCCCTGCACGTACTGGTGCGCGTCGATCGTGCTGTCGAAGCTGCGGCGCTCGCGGCAATAGCCGATCGCGTCGCGCAGATACGGCGCCGTCACCTGCGCGGCGACGAGACCGTAGTAGAGGCGGCCGAGCGAAATGATGTCGATCAGGTTGCCGAGCCCGGCGCCCGGTTCACCCAGCAACTGGCCGCGCGTGATCGGGCAGTCGTCGAAGTGCAGCGCGCCGGTGGGCAGGTCGTCGAGGCCGAGCTTGCGGTCGGGTTCGGCGACGGTCATGCCCGGCTGATCGCGATCGACGATCACGAGCGCGGTATTGCGCCGGCCAAGCGTCTCGACGCGCGTGACGACGAGGATGAAGCGCGCGAGCGGCGCGTGCGCGATGTTGAATTTGCTGCCGGTCAGCCGGTAGCCGTCGCCGTGCTCGACCAGCTTCGTCGCAATGCTGCGCACGTCGGTGCCGGTGCCCGGTTCGGCGATCGCCGTCGCGCTCAGTTCGCCGCGCAGGATCGCGCCGAAATAGCGGTCCTGCTGGGTTGCCGTACCGTAGCGTTCGAGCGCGCGCACCATCCCGGCCTGCGCGATTACCGACAGCAGCAGCGCCGGGCGGCGAATCGACGATGCGAGCCCTTCGAGCGCCGCGGAAAAGTGCCACCAGCCGTGACCGTCGCCGCCGTACGTCTCCGGCACGATCATGTCCCACAGTCCTTCCTGGCCAAGCCGGGTCCAGCCGGCTGCATCGAATCCGGCAGGTGCGCGGGTGTCGCGCTCCGCGGCGGCGATCTCCGTGCCGATGTCGCGAAAGCGCGCGAGCGTCGCATGCTGTTCCTGCGTCCAGTCAAATGGCATCTGTCGTGTCTCCGGTCGAAGCGGCGCAGCCTCGGACGGCGCGCCAGCGATGCCGACAAGAGTACGGGGGCAAGGACGGGGGAGGTACTGGCAGTAGTGGTAGTTGCCGGGTGGGGTCGTGTAGCGGGGGGACTGAGCTGGTTGCAGATCCACGTCGGGTGCATTCGGTTGCACGCATCGCGGGCACTCGTGGTCCGGCCGTCATGCAAGCCGTGGACGGCGTTCGTGACGAATCTGCGGCTTGAAGTCAGTCGCCCTGGATGCGGGTAATCAACGCAAATCCTTTTTCAACGTTCAACGGCCGGCGGTTCAAAGAGCGAGGCGGCGCTTTCAATACTCGCATGGGGGACGCGCTGATCCGCCGGCCTCTGCGCGTTCCGTTCCTTTGCGATATCCATCGGAACGTCAATCCAGATCGCATGAGCTTCCGCATTGTGTCGACGGGCGATATCGATGATCGGCTTGCTGTGTATTGCGCCGGGCAACGCGGCGTCGACGCGGATGCACGGTGCGTACGCATACGCATGCCGGTCGATCCAGTACGATTTCCCGGCTCCTTGTACGCCGCACACGACTGGAAACCGCGAAGAATTTTCCCGCGATGGGTGGCTAATGCGTTCCGCTGTACGTCATGGCTTGAGCTTGCCGTCCGCCACGTCCTGAATGACCTTGAATCGGTCCATTTCGCGCATCGTCATGGTGATCGTCCCAGTCGCGTTCATCGCCGGCGCTCCCAAGGGTGCAGACGATCAACCTACAGGCCAAAACACGACATTTTTATTTAGCGGAAACGCGACATCTGAACTTGGGACCTACACACAAACTATCGATAACTATGAAGACGTCAAATCGCTAACTAAAGCTGGTGCTACACCCGGCAGAACGTTGCCTGACGGGCGTTAGCGCGAAGCACCAGCGTGCGAAAACCCTCGGAAAATTTCTCCAAAGCACGCGTCCATACGGCGCGTCGATCCGCGTCCTTAATCCATTCGATCTTGACTGTCGCGAGCACTTCGAAAGGGCTCACGTCCAGGATCTCTGCGATCTGCAGGCACATTTCCTCGTTGAACGTCTTATGCCCGTTGCGCCAGCCGCTGACGGCGTGACGCGTTACGCCGAGTTCCTTTGCGAGCGCGTAGTCGGAAGGAAGGCTCAGACGGGCTTTCACCGCATCCAGCCACTCAACAGTGGTTTTCATGACAGACCCCTTACAAATTTGCTGACCCGACGTTAAGCGTAGGGAAACGGTACGCTCTTCGCAACGGTTCCTATGACCGAACGTTACTAGTTGTTGACACGTTTTCCAGTTTGAACCTATTCTTCCGACCATCGCCCGGACCGGTGTCCTGACCCCACCGGAGAGCCCTGACGGGGGCTCAACCCGGGCGATTCCTCACATGGATGGGTCAGGGTAGGGGCAGAACATGCGTAAAGAGCCGTTACAAATTCACCAGGCCGCGCTCGGTGGCTACACCATCGACGGGCCGTACAGAGTTCAGGCGAGAGCGGGCGAGCGGGGCGGGCTAGTAGCGAAGCCGCCCCGCTTTTTTGCGTTCCGCCGCCTGGTCGCGCGGCTCTTCCGCTCGGGGGTGTGACATGGAGCGCTCCCCGGCATACCTGCGCGGCCGCGCCGACTTCGAGGCCGACGTCGAGCACATCGACAACCCGTATCCGATGCTTTCCTACGACTGGCACGACTGGGACGCGGGCTGGTGCGACGCCGCGAACGGCGACGATGCCGACGACGAAGAGGAATTTTGACCATGCTCTTCGCCTTCGGAATCGGCTTTGCCCTGGGCGCGACGGCCGCCGTCGCGGTCGTCGGCGCGGTGATCGGGCTCGCGCTCTGCCACATGGATGACGGGGAGGGCGGACCATGCGCCTGATCCGCTGCAAGCACTGCGGCTCGATGCGCCGCCCTGGCACCGCCTGCACGCGGTGCCTTCGTCTTTTCGTGTGGGGTGTCTGATGGCCGGCTTCCCACCTCCCGAAGATCAACCGCGCTCGACCGGCCACACGGCCGTCGCGCGCGGCCATGACGGCTTCTACAACGGCCTCGTTCTCGACGACAACCCGTTCGAATGGCTCTCCGACGACTGGCACGCCTGGCGCGCCGGCTGGTGCAGCGCCGAAGAGACGTTCAACCTGGGGGAACAGTTCTGATGACAGGTCCCTCAAGTGCATTCCTCGACCTGGGCTATACCGAGCCCAGCGAGCCCCGCCCCCAGCGCGCACGCCGCGCTTCTCCCGTCCCCGTTCCCGTCCATCACGAAACCGCCCCGGGCGATCGCTCGGCCGCTGCGGCCGCGCTGCGCGCGATGCGCTCGCAGCTCGACGCGAAGAACGGCTTTCTGCCGTCCGACCAGGGCGTGCGTGCCGGCGACGATCCGTTCGCCCGCACGCAGCTCACGCTCGCGTACGAGCGGCTGCGCTCGGCCCTGGCGGTCTACAACACGTTCGCGGCCGACCTGGACGTGCCAGGCGCGCGTGCCTTCATCGGCGACGTGGAAGTGCCGGGGGCCGACCGATGACCTCATACGGCGGTATCTGCCGGCGCTGCGGCCGGCATTG
This sequence comes from Burkholderia sp. Ac-20345, assembly GCF_017104825.1. Classification (NCBI taxonomy): domain Bacteria; kingdom Pseudomonadati; phylum Pseudomonadota; class Betaproteobacteria; order Burkholderiales; family Burkholderiaceae; genus Burkholderia; species Burkholderia sp. Ac-20345. The sequence continues at coordinate 12,113 of NZ_JAAGPO010000085.1, forward strand.
GCAGAACGTGCGCCGCTGCCCGCACTGCGGCCTGGTCACGCGAGTGGGCGCGATGGATCGCGCGTTCCGGATGGGGAGGCGCGCGCGATGAAACCGCACATCTGGAAAGACCACCGGGGAGTGCTCTGGATCTGCGCGTGTCGCAGATTTTCCGGCCAAGCACTGACGCCGTTCCTCGCCTATGCGGCATGGGCCGGCGCCCGCGCGCTCGCGGACGAGCTGCGCGTCGCCGCTGTGGGAGGTCGTGCATGACCCACCCCGAAAAATTGCCGTCTGGTTTTCTTGGTATAAACGCGAAATCGATACACGCTCCCCGCACGCCCAATACCGACGCGGTTTCCCGGGCGAAGGCAAAGGGCCGTCTGCACGATCTGCTGCGCGTCTCCCAGTCGGTCATCTACGATCCGGCCGCGGCGAAGGAAGGGCAGCACCGCACGTGCTGGTGCCAGCGCGCGCTCACGTCCCCGGGCGAAACGCTCGGCGTGCGGCGCAACGTCGACGGTTCGGGCGCCAGCCTGGCCGGCGTGTCGACGTGCGGCTCGGTCTGGGCCTGCCCGGTCTGCTCGCTGAAGGTCTGCATGCAGCGCCAGGCCGAAGTGGCTGACGGCATGAAGGCGCACGTCGGCAACGGCGGCTACGTATGGCTCATGACCAACACGTTCCCGCACGAAGCGGGCGAGCGGCCGCTGGCCGACATGCTCGCGCTGCAGGCGAAGGCCATGCAGAAATTCCAGAACTGCCGCACCTACAAACGCATCCTCGGCAAGGGCGTGCGCGCCGGCTCGATCAAGGCGCTCGAAATCACGCTCGGCGCGCATGGCTGGCACCCGCACACGCATTCCCTGGTCTTCGCCACGCCCGACGCGTTCGGCGACGTGAAAGAGGGCGACACCGGTCGCATGGCGTCGCGCCTCATCGACGAGCTGAAGCGCGCCTGGTACGAAGCGCTGCTGAAGGTCGGACTCTGCGAGCCGTCGCAGCTGTCCGACGTGCTCGACCACGGGCTCGACGTGCGCGGCGGCCAGTACGCGGCGGAATACGTCGCGAAGTTCGGCCGCGATACGAAGTGGGGCCTGTCGCGCGAGCTGACGATGAACGCGGCCAAGACCGGCGGCGGACAGAAGGGCGCACACCCGTTCCAGTTGCTCGAGTGGGCGGCGGCCGGCGACGGCCAGGCGGCCGCGCAATTCCGTGAGTACGTCATGGCCTTCACCGGCCGCCGCATGCTGACCTGGACGCCTGGCCTGAAAGCGGCGCTCGGCCTGGACGAGCTGGAGCAATCCGACGAAGAAGCGGCCGCCGCGCAGCTACCGGAAGAGGAGGTGGTCGGCGCGATCTCGGCCGAAGACCTGTCCGTGCTCACCGCGCGCAGCATGCTCGGCCGGTTCCTCGCGTTCGTGTCGGAGTACTGCTACGACCCGGCGACGGCCCAGGCCGACATCGACGACTTCATGGCGTTCGCGCGCGAACACGAACGCAGGGCGAGCGGCGCAATCAGCGCGCCGTACTGGAGCGCCCGCACCCGCAAGTTCTACGACCCGGAGAAGGAAACCCATGAGCAGCACCAGTGAAGTCGTATTCGTGAGCGTCCAGCGCAAGACGCTGGACGAAGCGCGCGACGCCGCGCGCGAGCTGCGCGCGATGTACGACGCGCTTACGCCGTTCGAGCGCGGCCTGGCATCCAAGCAGATCGCACCGATCAAGCGTCTCGTCGACGCCGTCGACAAGCTGTAACGGCACGCGGCCGGCCGCCCACGGCCGCACACCACCGAGAGGTAGACCATGTCCGAACTGCAATCCATCATCGCGGCCGTGAAAGAGAAGGCCGAACAGCTCGTCGTGCTCGTCGCCGGCAACCTGCCGCACAACCAGACGCTCACCGAGCTGGCCGGCGCACTGCATGACGCCCTGGCCGATATCGACGGTCGCGTCGCCGCGATCGAAACGGCCGCGAAAGCTGACCTGTCGGCGATCGAAGACGCGCTGACGGAGAAGCTGACCGCGTTCGTCAACGGCAAGATCGACACGTTCGCCCAGGGCGTCACGTCGACGCTGCAAAGCCACATGTCCCAGGTGCAGCAGGCCGTCACGCTGGCCGACAGCACGGCGGCCGCCGTCGCAGAGCTGCGGGCAGCACAGGCGCACGGCAACGGCGTCTAAGGGGAGGGCGCACCCATGTCCGCACCCGGCAAGTACATCGGCACGGTGCCCTGCAAGACGAAGGGCTGCTCGGAGACCGTCAGGGTCAAGTTGAACCGGGGCGGACGCGCCTACGGCAAGTGCGATCGCTGCACCTGCCGCTTTGAATACGACGGCGTTGCGCACTCTCAGCGCTTCGTGCGCGAGGAAGTGACCCTCCAGGCCGACCCGTACGACGACAACCCCGGGAATCCCGGGGAACCCAAGGCACCCGGCGGCCAGGACCCGGCCGCTGATCCCCCGAAAACCCAGGAGAAACCGAAGCGGCGCGGGCTGCTCGACGGCACTCCGTTCGCAGGACTCTGACCATGATGGACGTACAGGCGCTCGACCAGATCGGGCAGGAAGAGGCGGCGGAGCGCGTGGCGCTCGCCGAAGAAGAGGTGAAGGCCGAACAGGCCGAAGCGGCGCAGGAAACCGCGTCGCTGTCGGACCAGTATTTCTTCGGGCTGAACAAGGCGCGCGGCGTCGTGCTCAAGATGCTGCCGGAGTGCACGGACGACTGGACCGACGATGTCACGCGCGAGATCGCCGACGCGCTGGCTGAGTGCGATGCTTATTACGGCTGGGGCGGCGTCACGAACGCACTCAAGCATCCGCTGCTCAAGCTGGTCGTCGCCGCCGTGCCGCTCGCCTGGAGCCTCGGCTTCGCGCTTCGCAACCGGCGTATCCGCGCGCAGATGGAAGCGGCGGCCGCCGGCAAGCATCACGTCGTGCGAGCCGTCGCGCCGGCACCGGCGAAGCCCGGGCAGAACGTCGAACCGATGCCGGCTGCAGCTGCAGAACCGGCACCGGCCGCGTCGTCCGGCGAACCCGCCTTCGTTGGCGTCGACCCGGGCGCGCTGATGGCTGACCAGATGGTGGCGGCATGACGCGGCGCACGGGCACGCGGCACGGCGGCATCATCGGCGTGATCGGCCGCTCGCGTTCGGGGAAAGGCGTGTGGATCAAGCGCTATTTCCTCCCGAAGGTGCGCGGCCCGATCCTGGTGTGGTCGCCGCTCGAAATCTCCCGGCCGGATGACTATGCGGGCGAGATCGGCGGAGAACGCGTCTACACGATCCAGGAGCTGGTGAAGGCGCTGGCCGCCGGCAAGACGCGCCTGGTGTTCGTGCCGTCCCAGGACGACGACGAGCGCGAAGCGCAGTTCGATCGCTTCTGCAGAATCCTGGAGAATCCCGGGTTCAAGCGGTGGACCGTCATCGTCGAAGAGCTGATGCTGGTCACGAAACCGCACAAGGCCCCCACCGCCTGGAAGAGCATGACGACGGCCGGCGCGCACTCTCGAGAGATGACGCTCATCGGCGTATCGCAGCGGCCCGCCCAGGTCGACAAAGACTTCCTCGGCAACTGCACCGAGATCCACTGTTACGCGGTGTCGAACGTGGCCGATGCGAAGGTGATGGCCGACGTGCTGTTCGTCGACAAGGCCGATATCCTCGGCCTGCAGAAGTTCCACTACATCCATCGCGACGCGGAGAAGGGGGAGGTCACGACGGGCGTCGTGTCGTACGAGTAGCGTCGAAGCAACGTTTTTTGCAGGCCCGGAAAGCCGGGAATCCCTGATCTGACAAGGGATTCCCGGCTTTTGTCATTTCCGGCGCCCGTCCGCACGATGAGGGCTCTTTCACCCCATAGAGCGCTACGTGTCCGCCTCCGCCTACCTGCCATCGAAACACCGGCTCGCCCAGGAAATCATCGCCACTACGGTGGGCGTCCTGGTGGCCGCCTGGATCATCTCCAAGTGGCCTGCCGCGAAAAAGCTGGTCGACGGAAACACGATTTGGTCCACGTCGCAATCTGACTTTCCCACTGCCTGAGGTCCACATGAAAAACCAGCACGTCAAGACCGCCATCGTCGTTCTCGGCACCTTCGCCCTTTGCGCCTTCGTCCAGAAGTCGGTGTTCCCGATTCCCGTGATCGGCCCGTACCTCCCGGGCGGCACGAACGCCTAAGCGCCGCGCGGCACCGGTCCACCTTCACGAACATAGGAGCGCGCGATGCGCAAAGAACAACTCGTCAATCTGCAGAACGTCAACCCGGGGCAGACCGCGCTGCTGTCGATCCCGTGCGGCCCGACGTACGAGCGCCTGAAGCTGTACTTCACGGGTGGCCTGCTGATCTCGATGATCGACCTGATCACGATCAAGCAAAACGGCAAGCCCGTGTGGGCCGTGGCCGGCTCGGACCTGCTCGCACAGAACCTGTACGAGGGCAAGCCGAACCCGACCAACGTCGCGCTGATCGACTTCACGCGGCGCGGCGCGAAAAGCTCGGCGACGAAGAACAGTGCCGGCGTCACGATCCAGTCGACCCAGGTGCAGGAAGAGCTGTTCACGTGCCTGGCCACGGCCGGCCTGCAGCAATGCACGATGGAAATCAAGATCAACGCGAGCGCCCCGGGCGGCATCGGCATGACGGCCTGGGCGCAGGAAAGCGACCCGTCGAAGAACCCCTGGGTGTTCAAGGAACAGTCGGCGACCTACGCGCTGATGACGGTCGGCCAGAACGACATCGCACTGCCGGTGCAACAAGCCGGCTCGGTCATCACGAAGATCTACCTGCACCAGTCGAACTTCGGCCAGGGCGGCGCTGGCTCGATCCAGTCGATCCAGATCCGCAACAACCAGGTGATCATTTCCGAAGGCACCCCGGCGGTGTACCAGGACGACCAGACCGACTACCAGAAGGTGCCGCAAGCGGGCCTGTTCGTCGTCGACTTCGACCTGCAGGGCATGCGCGAAAAGTGGCTCAACACGACGCTGTCGAAGAACGTGTTCATCCGCGTCATCACGCAGACCGGGCCGGTGTTCCTGACGGGCTACGCGAAGATCGTCGACCCGATCAACCGCTAACCGACCGGGAGGCGGCATGTCGCTCTATGACTTCTCCCTCGACGGGACCGACGTCGGTTCCGGTTCGTACGATGCGAGCGGGGCGGATGCGTCGACGCTGTACGGGATCTACGGTCCCGACTCGACGAATTCCAACTACACGTACGCGACGAGCCAGGACACGTCGAACAACACGAGCCTGCCGTCGACGCTCGGCCAGCTGCAGACGAACGGCAGCACCGATTCGAGTGGATCGAACGGCGCGCTGTGGCTGTCGGGCTTCCAGTCGCTGCTCGGCGCGGCGGTGGCCGGCGACGCGATCGCGAATGGCCTGACTGCGCAGGGCACCGTGCCGGTCTACCGTGCGCCGAACGGCGTCACGTATCCGGTCGGCTCGGGACCGAGCCTGACGCGCGGCAACGGCATGGGCATGTTGCTGCTGATCGGCCTGGCCGTGCTGCTGCTCGATCGCGGGGAGGGCTGATGACTTCCCCGATCACGTCCGGCGCGCCGTCGTGGGCCGGTATGCCTTCGCTGCAAGCGGCCCTGGGCGGCGGCCCGTCGTCCGCGTATTCGACGACGAACAGCACGTTCAACGACGGCTCGTTCGTCGTCTCGAACGGCGGCGGCTCGCTCGATACCGCGCTGGCCGGCACCGCGGCGGTCGGCAGCGGAATCCTGCAGCAATACCTTCCTTACCTCTTACTCGGGGCGGTCGCATGGTACGTGCTGAAGCACCGCAAAGCGTGACCATGCGGCCGGCGACGCGCGAAGAGGTCGCACGCATGTTCTCGCCCGTCGATCGATGGATGACGACGGGCGAGGGGGCGGCCGACTGCGCTGCGAAGGGCGATTGTTTCGTGCTGGAAGAAGACGGCACGCCCGTGCTCGCCTGGTCGTTGAAGGTCGACGGCGACGAGCTGTTCATCCAGGCGGCCGCCGGCCGCGCTGGTTTCGACCTGACCGAGTTCGGGCTCGCGCTCGTCGAGCGCCAGGCGGTGGGCTTCCGGTCGATCGCCTTCCGCACGCGTCGGCGCGGCCTCATGAAAAAAGCCATCGACAACGGCTTCTACCCTGCCTGGCGCAAGGGCGACGTCGTGCTGATGCGAAAGGACCTGAAATGATTCTTCGCCCTCAACAGATTCACCTGGTCCGCCTCGGTCTGCCGGCGACGCCGTGCAACGGCGGCAGTTCGAGCAGCTCGGACGCTACCAGCAACCAGAACGTCGACCAGCGGCTTGACGTCGGCGGCGGTGGCGTCGGCGCGACCGCGTCGAGCGGCGGCTCGGTCAACATCAACGTGACGCCGACCGACCAGGGCTCGATTCAGCAGTCGTTCGGCCTGGCGCACGACGCGCTGTCCGACGTGACGGCGATCGGCACGTCGTCGGTGAGCGCAAGCTCGCACACGGCCGAGCTGGCGATCAACGGCGCCCTCGACAGCGTCGCGGGCGCACAGGCCGCGTTCCAGCAGGCCACGCAGGCCGTGCAATCGGCCTATCAGGATTCGTCGCAGCAGGTTGCGTCCGCATACCAGGATTCGAAGACCGGCAACCAGCGCGTGATCGTGATCGGCGCGCTCGTCGTCGTCGGCCTGGTCGTGCTCGCGCCGGTGCTGCGGGAGGCCGCGTAATGCAGACGCTCACTACGAAACTGCCAGGCGGCCAGCGCATCCCGTTCAAGATCGCGGGCTCGGTCCTGTTCATCCAGGCTGCAGACCAGGGGCAGAACCTGGTCGTGCGGTTCTTCACGGGCAACGCGCAAAGCGGCGAGGTCGACCAGGTCGGCGCGTCGTTCAAGGCGAAGCCGCCGACAGCGTTCGACGGTATCGACATGCTGGCGCCGGTCGATACCAACGTGACCTTCATCATCGCGGACGGCGACGTTGACTTTCAGCTGCCGGGTCTGGGCGTGACCGTGAACAACACGGGCACGAACCCCGTGCCCGTGTCGATCGTCAGCGAACCGGGCGCGCCGATCCAGGTGTCGGCCCCGCCGGCCGCACCGGTCAACGTCGCGGTGCAAGGCACGGTCAACGTGTCGGGCGCAACGCTCACAGCGACGAACGTCGGCATCAACAACACGACCGCGAACCCGGTGCCGACCCAGGCGCAGCCGCCGGGTAGCACGCCGGCCGACGTTGCGCCGGTCGCTGTCACGACGGGCGGTGTCCCGCTGATCACGGCGAGCGCCGCGCGCAAGGGGCTGCGCGTCCGCAACGTGGGCGCGGGCCAGCTCGCGATCACGGCGGCGGCCGGCACCACGTTCGCGAATGCGGCGGTGGTGATCCAACCTGGCGACACGTATATCGAGCGCGACGCGCCGCAAGCGGCGTGGTACGCGATCAGCGACACGGGCACGACGGCCAACATTCAGACGGTGAGCTGATGAAGCGATTCTTTCGATGGGCGGGCGTAGCGCTCGCACTACTGGCCGGCGCGGTACAAGCGCAGTCCACGTCTGACCTGATTTCCGGGCTCGCCGGTCGGCTCGCGGGCGCGAGCGGGGCCAGCTACGTCACGTACAACAGCGGTGCAACGGGCGCGGTTTCGCGCGGCGTGAACAGCCGATTGCAAGACACCGTGAGCGCGTTCGACTTCATGACGGGCGCGCAGGCTGCGAACGTGAAGTCGGGCGCAGCAACGATCGACGTGACGGCCGCACTTCAGGCATGCATCAACGCGGTCGGCGCGCTGACCCGGGGCGGCACCTGCTACTTGCCGCCTGGTGAATACCTGATCTCGTCGACGCTGAACATCACCAAGCCGTATGTCCGATTGCAGGGCGCGGGCCGCTTCGCGACGCTGCTGGTCGCGACCACCGACTTTAACGATATCGTCGTCGGCACCAACCCGATTACCGGGCTGCAGGGCAACGACGTGATCGATCTCGGCTTTTACTACGCCGGCGCGAGCCCCAAGACAACCAGCTCATTGACGATGATTTCGCCGCTGCAGTCGACCGTGCGCGTCGCGGTACAGAACGGCAAGAACGGCATCGTGTTGTACGGCGGCCAGGGCATCACGCTTGACCAAATCTACGCGCCAGGCAACTACGACCCGGGCACCAGTGCGCTGCTCAATTCCGGGCAGGGCATCACGCTGGCCGCCGCGTCGACGCTCGGCGGCTACACGATGGGCACCGGCGCCGTCGACCTGCCGACCGAGGTGAATTTCCACGACATCTACCTGAACGGCCCGCGCATGAAGGGCTGGCAGTATGGTGTCGCGATCTTCGCGGGCGAGCACCTGACATTCTCGGGCGACTACTACATCGGCCAGTCGACGATCAACAACGTCCATATCGAACAGGACGCCAACAACAAGCTGATCCTCGAAACGAAGCTCGAGCGCGGCGGCTACATCGACGCGGCCGGCCAGGCGGCAATCTACGTCGGTGGCCCGAACGGCAACGGCTCGCAATACATCGGCTCGATGACGATCGATGCGGACGTGAAGGGGCAGGGCGGCGACGGACAGACGGGCATCACGATCGACGGCACCAGTCGAGGCGGCAGCTTCCCGCAGGCCGTGCGGAACGTGAAGATCGGCGCGAACGTCAGCGGCTTCGCGAAGGATGGCATCGTCGCGGCTGGCGGCGTCAACCTGTCGTTCAATGCGAAGGTCTGGGGCAATTCGGTCCTGACGCCAAACCAAGGATCGGGGCTGGTGATCGGCCCCTCGGTGACGGGTGCACAGGTCACGGGCCAATACGGCGGGGGCACCTACGGCGACGGCACCGGCAACCAGACCTACGGCATCTCGATCGACGGTGCATCGCGGTACGTCTCGGTGCTGAATGCTGACCTGCGCGGCAACCAGTCGCCCACCAACGGCGTGACGAACGCCGGCACCAGCCACAACCGCATCGAAAACTGCCCGGGCTTCTCAGGTAATCGACCGGTGGTCACGCCAGCCTGGCCGGCCACGGGGGTCGACATCGTGAATCCGTATGGATCGAAGGCACAGGTGCTGATCTTCGGCGGCACGGTCACGTCGATCAAATTGAACGGGCAGCAGATGTTCAACACGACGGTCAACGCGCCGATCACGGTCGAGCCTGACGGTGTGCTGAACATCACCTACACGGGCACGCCTGGCTGGATCTGGTGGCCGCAATGAGTGGCGATAACGCGGGCCTTGCGGTGTTGGTGCTCGCGGCCGGCGCGGCCGCGCTGCTGTACTCGCAGTCGAGTAGCGCGAACGTCGCGCCGACCGATACGAGCAGCTCGACCGACCTGGGATTTTCTGACCTGCTCGACAGCGCGTCCGGCGCTTGGAGCGACTTAAACGGAACGGTGAATACGATGCTTGGCACGGCTGACAATCCGAACTACAACGGCTACGACGCGAACCTGTCCGCGTTCCTGTACATGCTGCGCATGGCCGAGTCGAACAACCGCTACAACGTCATCAATGGCGGCCGAACGTTCAGCGATTACAGCCGGCACCCGGATATCGGCGTGCCGATCCCGTGGCGGCCTGGCAAGGTCAGCACGGCGGCCGGCGCGTACCAGTTCATCTTCGGGACCTGGAACCAGGTCGCGGCGGAAGCGGGGCTGTACGACTTCACGCCGGCCAGCCAGGACGCCGGCGCGGTGCAATACCTCTCTGACCTGGGCGCATTGCCGTACATCGAAGCCGGCGATCTGAACGGCGCGTATGCGCAGATCAACGCGACCGGCGTCATCTTCGAGAGCCTGCCGAACGCACAGGGGCACAACCGTAGCCCCTCGCAGCTGCAGGCGTGGTATCAGGCGGCAGGGGGCGCACTCGCATGAAAGACACCGCAAACAACCTCGCGCTCGGGCTCGGCGTCGCCGTGCTCGGCTTCGCGCTCTACCGTTACTTCAAGGGGCAGGGCAGCACGGCCGCGCCGACCTCGACAGTCACGAATGCACCGACGTCGCCGAATGGAGGCGCGACCTGGTCGCTGCTGAACTTCGGTGGGTCGACGGACGGTACGACGCCGCTTGCCGTCGACAACCCGTATTCGTCGTTTTCCTGGAACCCGGACGCGTTGAGCGGCGCGATGTCGCAAGACCTGACCGCCGCGCTCGCGAAGGCAGGAGAAAGCGGCATCAATTCCTACGGGTTCACGTTGCCATGAGCCTGAAAGCGAACGCCGCAGGGCTCGCGATCGGCGCGGGCGTGATCCTGATCGGCCTGGCCTACGTGAAGCGTGGCTCGATTGCGGCATCCGCCGGCCAGCTCGTGAGCAACGTCGACGGCACGCTCACGGGGGCCGTGCTGCAGATCCCGGGGGCGTCCGCGTTGACCGATCCCGCGACGGGTGATTTCAACCCGGAAGCGGCCGGCTACGCGAGCGGCCAGGCCACGCGCGAATGGCTCGGCGAGCAGTGGACCAACGTGAAGAACTGGTTCACGACCGCCGGCACGTCGCCAGACCCGACCTTTGACACCGGCAACAGTGCAGGTTGGGGTGGCGGCACCCCTGAGGTATCACCGGGCAACGGTGCGGCGCCGACCGATTTCGGCAACTTCCTTTCGTTGTGACACCAGGAGAAAACCATGTCCTTCCTCGATCGGCTCGGCGAACCGAGCACGCACGCCGGCATCGGCGTGATCGCAACCGCGGCGTCGACAGCCGCGATCCAGCTCGGCGCGAACCCGACCAAGGTCGGCGCGATCGCCGCGATCCTGCAGGCGCTCGTCGGCCTGTTCGCAGTCTTCGCGCCGGAAAGCGCGTCGACGCCGCCGGCCGGCCAGTAACGGAGGGCCTATGGACGCAGCTCAATGGCTGACCATCGGCGTGAGCATCGTGCAGATCCTGGTCGTGCCGGTGGGCTGCTTCCGCTATATCTTGGGGGTCGAGAAACGCCTCACGCGGATCGAAGCCAAACTCGGAATCGCAGACTGATCGGAGGATCTATGTCGAAGCACCACCGCCGTACGCCGCCGCGCGACAGCAAAGGCCGCTTCCGTCGCCGGAAGTGAAACGCCAGGCATGGAAGTGAAAAAGCCCCGGGAAACCGGGGCTTTTTTCATTGGCCTGAGCAGGATATTTCAGTCAAACCTCGACCGAGAAAGAGCGTCCGGGCTGATGTAGCGCCGGCAGAAGTTAGAACAGCCTGGACGTTAGCAATGTCTTCGCGCACGACAACACCGTATTCATCAGGGGGCGGAGTTCCGGGGCTACGCTCGAAAAGCAGTGGATCGCTCGTGTATCCATAGACCGCCGTTACATTCATGCGGAACGCCGTAAGGTGAGCGAATGGCGCGGGTCTGAAGCTGTTGATCGAATCGTAGACTGTGACCGGACGCGTTGAAATGAGGTGCCGCTGTACAAGCGGGGCGAAAAAGTTGCGAACGCTGGAGTTGCAGTAAAGCGCGTTGCCGAGTTCAAACGCATGGCAAGGCGCGGCAGCGGCAAGCAGCAAGGCAAGAACAGTTTTTTTCATGAGGTCCCCTGTTGTGATCGCGCGCCATTATGCAACGATCCGTAGGTGTGGCCGCTCGCGCTTCGGAGTCTCGAGACTGGACGGCTTCCAGGCATTGAATGCAAAGCGCAGCCGAGTAGCGTCTCGCTCCACCGAACGTAATCGGAGAATTTCCGGTGCCCACCAGGGCACGCGTTGCTGGCCGGATAACCAGTCGGTCACGCTACGCTCGCTGCGGCGCAGCTCGCGGGCCACGTCGGCGACCGTGCGGCCGTTCATGTAGTAGCGGAATTCGTCAGGCTTCCCGTATCGTAGGTTTGGGTATCGCATCGTTCTTTTTGTCCGAAAAAAAAGCCGGGGAAATCCCGGCTTCGGTAGTTTGCGACTTGGACCTTTCGGCCACTTTAATCAGATAATCGGATCAATTGTTTCAGTTTTGGGGTCTGATTTGGTTCCGCGATTTAACGTCGATAACTATGATTATGTCAAATCAAGTTATTGGCATCCCCGATAGCGCTATTGGCTGCAGGACGTCCGCATCGGCAACCGCGATGCGCGGTTGCCCTGGACGACCCCGCTAACTTCGCCGACCATGTCTTATCACTTAGCCCCTTCGCCGCCCAGTCCAACTCGGACGACCGTCGTCGACGGATCGCATACGGTTGAAGTTCGCCATCGACCTTCCTTAGCGCATCAGCATCGCAACGAGAATGGCGGCGATGTACAGCGCGATGCCGTAGTACAGGTGCGAGATAACGCCCTGACGACGTGCCGCCCAAGGATCCGGCGCGCGCGAGCACAGGACACCCATACCGAACGCAGGAACCACGACGAAGAACGGTACCGCGAGCGTGAGAAAACCGGCTGCGATCGCAGCTGCCCAGGTCGGTTGCGCAATCCAGTCCATGCCGCCACCGAGCAGGATCGGCAAGAAGCCAAACGCGGCACCCAATGCGTAATGTGCGATCCAGCCGATCGCTTTTTCGCCCGGGATCGGCGGCGTCGCGAAAATCGGCTTGTGGAAGAATCGTCCGTGTGCCATGTGCCCAATCCAGCGGCCGACGACATCGAAGCCGTAATTGGGCACCTTGAACGCCTTTTCGAGAAACACGGCCCACACATCCGACAGTGCCGTTGCAATCAGACCGACAAGAACGCCTGCGATGATGATGTCACTCATTGTTTTTCTCTCAGTTTTCCAGAATTGCCTTCTGACTCCAGGGACCGTCGCCGATGGATCGCATACGCGCCGGCATCCAGCGCGCTTGAAACCTACCGCGCGTTCAGAATCATGTTGAGCACACGCCGCAGCGGCTCAGCCGCCCCCCATAACAACTGATCTCCCGTGGTCAACACGCTGTACATCTGTGGCTCGACATTGAGGCGGCGCAGCCGCCCCACGCCGATCTTCAGCGACCCGCTGACGGCGGCTGGCGACAGCCGGTGGACCGTTTCCTGCCGGGTGTTCGGCACAAAATCGACCCACTCGTGCGCATCGCGAATCAGCGTTTCGAGACGATCGAGTTCGACATTCTCCTTCAGCTTCAGCGTGATCGCAGCCGAGTGACTCTGCAGAGCAGCAACGCGAACGCAGAGTCCGTCAACCCGGATCGAGCCCGGCGGCAGCCCGAGGATCTTGTTCGTCTCGACTTCGCCCTTCCATTCCTCGCGGCTCACGCCGTTGCCGAGGTCGCTATCGATCCACGGAATGATGCTGCCCGCGAGGGGTACGCCAAACGCCTCGATCGGGTAGTCGCTCGCGCGCGAGGCTGCGTGCGCTTTCGCCAGCAAGTCGAGCACCGGCCTATCCGGATCGGCAAGATGACCGTCGACACACTTCGCAACCGCCAACATTTGGCCGAGCAGCTCCTTCACATGCTGTGCGCCGGCGCCCGACGCCGCCTGGTAGGTCATCATGCTCACCCATTCGACGAGCCCGGCGCGAAACAGCCCGGTCAGGCCGATGAGCGAGAGCGTGATCGAGCAGTTGCCGCCGATGTAGTTACGCACGCCCGCAGCGATACCGGCCTCAATCTGTTCATGGTTGACCGGATCGAGCACGATGATCGAATCGTCATCCATCCGCTTCGCGGACGCCGCATCGATCCAGAAACCATACCAGCCCGAAGCGCGCAGCACCGGATACACCGCCTTCGTGTAATCACCACCCTGGCAGGTGATGATGATGTCCATCTCGCCGAGTCTTTCGGTCGAGTTCGCATCGAGCAGACAATGCTCGACGCCAAGCGGGTCGCGATACGTGCGCCCTGCCGCCGACGTGCTGAAATACGTCGGCGATATTCTCGAAAAATCGCCCTCTTCGCGCATCCGCTTCAGCAGCGTGGAACCAACCATGCCGCGCCAACCCACCAGTCCGACCTTCATCATTGTTTCACTGCCCTATCGAAGTTATTTCAATCGCTGCCATCTGCTATTGCACGCCGACCGCAACGATGAAGCGAGCCTGGTCGGTTCGGGATGCAGCAACGTTCAAAGCGACGATCCCGCCGTCACGTGACAACCTTCAAGCCCGCCCGCGCACAAGCTGCGTGGCAACCTCCGCCACGCGTTGACCCAGATGGCTAGCCGTCGCCAGGTCCGATTCCGGCGGCACGATGTCGGCCGCCTGATCGACATTGGATTGAGCCCCGGCTCCGAGCCAGAATCCCAGGGCCATTCCTTGAACGTGCGGCCGAAGCCGATGGCTTGCGCCGGGCAAGTATTACCCCTGGGGCCGGCCGTCCAGCGGGCCCCATCGGGAAGAAGAAAGCGTTGATGTTCAGTCGCCGGAACTAGCCGATGAGCTGATCCAGTTTGTCGAGAAAGCGAGGCCAGGCCGCGCCGAGGCGCACGTAGCTGAGCGCGGTTGGAGAAGGAAAACCCGACTGCTCCATGTGCAGCAAGGTGCCGCCCTCATGCGGCGTCAAGGTCCAGGTGACGATCGTCTTCAGCCCGCTCGCGGATTCCGTGCCATCGCCCCAGCGATAGCTGAGCAGCCGTTCCTGCTCCACCGCGACGACCTGGCAATTCGTGATGCCCGACCACCCGGGCAACGGCGTCGCGCGCAACGTAAAGCGGTGACCAACCTCAGGCACAAAGTCGTTGGCCATCAGCCACTCGTCGATCAACCACGATTGCGTGAGTGCGCGCCATACTTTTTCGGGCGGATGCCGAAGGTTCCGCTCCACGACCAAGCTGTGCGATTCTCGCGACGCAGTCATGTGTCCATCCTGTCCAGCAGGTCAGACAACGCGTCGATTCGATCCCGCCAGAAGACGCCGTAGACACCGAGCCAGTCGATCAGGGGCGCGAGCCCCTCCGATCGGGCACGGTAATAGGTTTCTCGTCCTTCCGGGCGCCCTTCCACCAGCCCGGCCTGTCGCAAAACGGCCAGATGCTTGGACACGGCGGGCTGCGATACGCCCGCATGCGCGGTCAGTCGTCCGACGGTCTGCTCGCCTTCATGGGAAAGCCGTTGAAAAATGGCCCGGCGTGTCGGTTCGCCCAACGCGGCGAACAGGTCGTTGGCAGTAGGTTCCAATCCATAGCTCAAAAGTTATGAATTGGAATGATAACCACAGAGTTATGGATTTTCAACCCTGCAAGCCAAGACGAGTCGATGCAGCAGATTTCAACGCAGCGGCGCGCGTGTCGACGAGCCGGAGGTGATATTCACTGCGTTGATCAACGTCGTCTTGATCATTGAAGGGTTGCAATAGCACGAACACGCATGGCCGCCTGTCACGCTCACGCGACCGGATTCATCCACTCGGTCAACCCTTCGCGCGCATTCAATTCCAGAAACGTCGGCATCCCGCGAAGGTGCTGGATATAGCGCGCCAGATTCGGCCACGTCGTCGCCGGGCGCGGCATGTTGCGCGTCCAGCGCATGAGCATCAGCGCCAGGAAGTCGACCGTACTCAACCGATCGTTGATCAGGTACGAACGACCGTCGGACAGCAGATTGTCGAGATGCGCCATCGATTCCTCGATTTGCCCGCGCGAAAACGCCTTCACCATTTCAGCGCATCGCGGATCGCCATCCGTCTCCGCATAAAACCAGTTTCGCATCGCCGGCAATACGGAATTGGCGAGATAGATCATCATCTCGAACCACTCGGCGCGTTCGGGCGTGCCCGGATGCGGAGCGAGGCCCGGCTCCGGATGACGTTCGGCGAGCAGCATCAACAACGCGGCAGATTCGGTCCGAGATTTGCCGTCGACGACCAGCGTCGGTACCCGGCCGGCGGGATTCAACCGCAGGTACTCGGGCGTATGCTGCGCACCCGAATCGAGATCGACGAGGCGTGTTTCGAACGGCACGCCGATTTCGATCAGCATCCAGTGCACGGCCATGCTTGCCGCACCGGGCGAGTAATAGAGAACATAGGACATGGTTTGAGTCCGTTTCTTTTAGTTGAGTCGTCTGTAGTCTGCACGACAACCGCATTTAGTGGGCATCGACCGTCTCGGTCGACGCGCCCGGATAGGACGCGGTGGTCACGACCCGCGGCGGCGCCAGACGCGGATACTGCGCGATCGGCAGTTGCGGAATGGCCAGCACGCCCGCGACGACGATCCACGCAAATACCGGACGGTCGATGAAGAATGACGGCATCGGCCAGTGTCGGCGAACGCGCTACAGCGTGAGCTCGAACGACCGCGCGAGCAGCCCCGGCAGTTGCGCGCCTCCGGTGGCCCGCTCGCCGTACGTGTCGTCGCTCGCGAGCAGCGCCGGTGCCGCGCCGAGCTGCTCGAGCTCCGACCCGAACAGCCGGTAGAAGCTGTCGTCGAACCGCATCGCGTCGACCGGCGCGACGATGCGCCCGCCTTCGACCCAGAACGTCGCGAACCGCGTCATCCCCGTCATCCGGCACGCGATCGGGTCCGAGAAGTTCAGGTACCAGAGATTGCCGACGTAGAGCCCCGTGTCGAGCGCGGCCAGCACGTCGGCATCGGCGAGCGTACCGCCCGCGATCGTCAGCGACTGCGGCGATTCGCCGTTGTCCGCGCCGTTCGGCGTGCCCCCTTGCTCGCGCGCAGTGCGTGCACATACGAGCTGCCCGGCGCCCCGCCCTTCGACGACGAGCGGCACACTGTCGCGCCGGTAGCCGTCCGCGTTGAACGCCGGCGCGATGCCCAGCGAGAAATCCTCGGTGATCGACACGCGCGGATCGAGCGCGACCTCTCCGGTGTACAGGCGGTGAAGCGGGCTGCGGGCGCTCGCCAGCGCGCGCGCCGAAAAGCCGCTCCAGCCGAGCAGGCTCGTCATCTCGTGGACGGCGTCCGGCGCGAAATACGCGCGGTAGCGCCCAGGCGCAAGCGCCTTCGGCGTGCGGCCGAGCACCGGCAGCCGCGCGGCGGCCGCGTCGACCTTGGCCGCGAACGCCGCATCGCTCCAGTCGTCGCCCGCATAGACGGTCTTGATCGCGCGTCCGCTCGGGTCGTACAGCGACCAGCTGAAGTTGAAATTCTCGACCTCGTACCAGCCGCGGCTGCCGGTCGACGATGCGAAGCCGCGCGCCAGCGTGCCGCCCGCGTAAAAGCCGACGAAGTCGAGCCCGCGCGCGCATTCGGCCACGATTCGCGCGAGCCCGTCTGCCTCCGGCAGGCGCCCGGTGCGGCGCGTTTCCTGCACCCACGACGAGGTATCGAACAGCAGGTGCGGATCGTCCTGCGCGTCGCGCAGGCCGTCGCGCAGCACGGCCAGCGCGTCCGCCAGTTCGCGCAGGTCGGCCGCCGGATCGCCGCAGACGGTCAGCGCCGAGTGCGCCTGCCGCGCCCCGTCGACGAGCCGCACGGACAGCCGCCCCTGCGTGACGCGCCCGGTCTGGCGGATCCTGCCGCCATTGAAGCGGATGAAGTCGGACGTTTCGCTGGAGAAACCGAGCAGGACGGTTTCGGCCGGCGTCGTCAGCCGTTGCGCGTCGTCGGCGAGCCGGGTGAAATGCGCGTACCAGTCGATGCCGGCGCGGCGTGCCATCGGATCGAATCCCGTCATCACGCGCCTCCGAATACGTCGACGCCGGCGAACACGCAGGCCGGCGCGGCGTGGCCGACACGGATGATCTGCGCGGGCTCGCCCTTCCCGCAGTACGGCGTGCCGTAGATGCCGAACGTGCTCGCATCGCCGACCGCGCGCAGGCTGCGCCAGAACTGGGCGGAGATGCCGCGGTAGTTCGGGCGCTTGACGACCTGCGTAAGCTGGCCGTTCTCGATCAGTTGCCCGAATTCACAGCCGAACTGGAATTTGTTGCGGTGGTCGTCGATCGACCAGGACGTGTTGGTGCGCATCAGGATCCCGTGCTCGGTGCCCGCGACCAGCGCGTCGAGCGACTGGTCGCCGGGTTCGACGTTCAGGTTCGCCATCCGGTCGATCGGCGCGCGGTTCCAGCTCGACGCGCGCGAGTTGGCCACGCCCGGCAAGCCCGCGCGCTGCTGCGACAGCGCCCCGCCGAGCAACCGTTCGAGCACGCCGTTGCGAATCAGGTACTGCTTGCGCGCCGGCGTGCCGTCGTCGTCGAACGCGTAGGACGCGGCTTCGGCGGCCGGCTCCGGATCGAACGTGACGTTCAGCAGCGGCGAGCCGTACTGATAGTGGCCGACCATCTCCGGCTTGACGAAGCTCGATCCGGCGAAGTTGCGCTCGTCGCCGAGAATCCGGTCGAGTTCGAGCGGATGGCCAATCGACTCGTGGATCTGCAGCATCATCTGGTCCGGCATCAGCAGCAGGTCGCGCGGGCCGGTCGGGCAGTTCGGAGCGGCGAGCAACTGCAGCGCCTCGTCGGCAACACGAACGCCGGCGCCGTCGAAGCCGTAGCGTGCCAGCACGTCGATGCCGCCCTGGGCCAGCGTGCCCGATTGACCGAGCGAGCGCGTCTGCGTGTCGCCGTCGCCATGGGCAACGGCTTGCAGCTCGGGCATCAGGAAACGGAAGCGCTGGTCGATCCGCACCCCGTCGCTCGTCACGTAACACTGCTCGGTGTGCACGATCATCACGCTCGCCGCGCGCTCGACGATGCGCGCGCCGAGGTTCGCCGCCGCGCATTCGTGCGCGAGACGCTCGATCCATTCCGCGCGCGACGGCAGTGCCGCATCGACATCGGGCGACGCATACGTGCCGCTCGCCTGCGGGCGCGCGGCCTGGCGATGATCGACCAGCGCCCACGGCGCGCTGGCCCGTGCCCGCGCGGTCGCGATGTCGAGCGCCGCCTGCAGCCCGGCCGGTGACAGGTCAGGCGTCGCCGCATAACCCGCGCCGGTGCCGGCCCAGGCCGTCAGCATCGCGCCGCGCTCGCGCGTGCGCGAGAACGGCTGCGCGACGTCGTTGCGCACCGCATGTTCGTCGATCGTCTCGTCGACGATGCGCAGCGACCAGAAATCGGCGTCGCTGCGCAACGCCTGCGCGGCCTGCACCGCTCGGGCGCCCGGCGCCCGGTTCTCGTCAATCATCGGTTCTCTCTTGCCTCTGCTGCGGGCCGCGCGCCGGCGCCGGCATGGACGACGCGAGCAACGCTCGCGTATACGGATGGGATGGCGCGTGCAGCACGTCGAGCGTCTCGCCCGCCTCGACCACGCGCCCCGCCTTCATCACGATGACCCGGTGGGCCATCGCGCGCATCACCGCCAGATCGTGCGTGATGAGCAGGTAGCAGAGTTTGTACTTCTTTTGGAAATTCGTCAGCAGATTCAGCACCTGCTTCTGGATCGACACGTCGAAACGGCTTTCCCCGGCCCGGCTCGCGCCGGGCTACCCACTGCGGATTGACGAGAATGGCACCTGGACCTGCACCGACTGGCCCTGCGCGACGCACTTGAAGCGTTTCACGGTGATGCAGGCAACGCGATCGAAGATCAGATCCACCAACTGCGCCACGCGCTCGTTCGTGAAGTTTCCATCTGCATCCACGGCGAATGCGATCGTCACGTCGCCCGTGATGTTGTTTTCCTGCGCTTCCTTCGGATAGTGGATCGACGCGCGAAGTGTGTCCGAATTCGGGTAGACGACACCCACGGCATGGCTGACGGGCTTGGCCGGCGCCGCAGGCGCCACTTACGGATATATGCAAAACCGGATATTGCGCTGCTTCAACATAAATACCGGCATATTTCCGGCGCGCACCAAAATGGATCGTCCGGGAAACGACCGGCTGGATGCGTCCCCCCGCCTCGTCAACGCCCGGATCAGTTCGCCGATACGCGGGCCGACCGGCTCGAACGGGTCGGCACCGCTTCCTCGAGATGTCCGGCGCGCATCGGATATCCGAAACGTGAATCCGGCGTACAACGCCAATCTCCGGTCGACCAGCTCTTCATGAAAATCGACACGACATTTCGGATAGCGAATTAATTATCCCGCACCCGACTGGAGATCAGGTACGCAACCCTGTCACACACGCACCGACAAGTGCCCACGCACCGCGCGCGTCAGGAGTGCATGCCCTGCATCTTGTGCGAGAAATGCGCGCGCTCGGCCGTCTCCATCAGCATCAGGAATTCATCCTGCATCATGTGGATCAGCGCTTCGTGGTCGCCGGCTTCGAAATAGACTTCCGGCTGCTGCGCGAGACGTTCTTCGAGAAACGTCTTCATTCCATACGCCATGCACACCGGCGGCAACGCGCCCATGTCGCAATCCTTGAACAGTTCGCGCAGTTCCACTTCCCGGGCAAGTACGAGATGGCGCCCCGTCTTCACCCAGAGATCCGACAGACGCACTGCGTGCGTCGTCGGCAATACGGCGGCGACGTAGCCTTCGTCGTCTTCGAGGAGCACGGTTTTCGCGAGGCGATCGCCGGGAATGTGCGCGGCGGCGGCCGTCTCCATGCTCGTATGGCTATAGGGGTGGTACACCACTTCGTACCGCGATGACTTCTGACGCAGGCAATCCTGCAGGGTGGCTGACACAGGCATGGCACACCTCGTCTGAACGATCGGGCGAACGGCGTTCGCACCGGATTCGTTCAGCATAGGTCGCATTCGGGCGGATGGAAATCCTCACCTCACCCGTACATCACACGGGCGCGGTTTCCGGGTTCAGTCCCCCGGGTCCAGTCCCTTTTCGCGCAGCCATTCCCGATTGAAAAGCCGCGCGCGATAGATGTCGCCACGGTCGCACAGCAAGGTCACGATCGTGTGCCCCGGCCCCATCCGGCGGGCCAGCCAGACTGCCGCCGCGACGTTGATGCCGCTCGATCCGCCGACGTACAGCCCTTCCTCGCGCAGCAGCCGGTAGACCATCGTCACGCACTGCTGATCGTCGATCCGCACGGCGTCGTCGATCGGCGTGTCCGCGAGGTTCACGGTGACGCGCGTCGATCCGATGCCTTCGGTGATCGAGCTGCCTTCCGCGCCGAGGTCGCCCGTTTTCACGTAACCATAGAGCCCGCTGCCGTGCGGGTCGGCCAGCACGATCCGGACGTCCGGATTCTGCTCTTTCAGATAACGGCTTACACCGGCCAGCGTGCCGCCCGTCCCTGTCGCGCAGACGAACGCATCGATCGTGCCCGCCGTATCGCGCCAGATCTCGGGCCCGGTCGTCTCGTAGTGCGCCTGGCGATTGACGACGTTGTCGAACTGATTGGCCCACACCGCATTGTCGAGTTCGTCCGCGAGCCGCCCGGCAATCTTCTGATAGTTGTTCGGGTCACGGTACGGCGCCGCCGGCACCGGGCGCACCTCGGCGCCGAGCGTGCGCAGGATCGCCATCTTGTCCGGCGATTGCGTATCGGGAATCACGATCACGCAGCGATAGCCGCGCGCCGCGCAGATATGCGCCAGACCGATGCCGGTGTTGCCCGCCGTACCCTCGACGACGGTGCCGCCCGGCTTCAGCACGCCACGCCGCTCGGCGTCGCGGATGATGTAGAGTGCCGCGCGGTCCTTCACCGACCCGCCCGGATTCATGAATTCCGCCTTGCCCAGGATCTCGCAGCCCGTCTCGGCGCTGAGCTTCGTCAAGCGAATCAACGGCGTGCGCCCCACGCAGTCGACGAAGCCTTGTCGCACGTCCATGTCTGCCTCCGTTGCCTTCGTGCAGCGCACGCACCACACACAACGAAGGATAGGCCGCCCTCGCGGCTTTCGTCGCCGGCCGCCGCGTATTAAGCTTGAAGGGCCCATTGCGGCGCACGCGCCGCATCGCGAGACGAGGTCCGCCATGCTGCAACTGCAAACCGTTGCCGTCGACAAGCCCGAGACCGTGAACTTCATCCTCGGCCAGTCGCATTTCATCAAATCCGTCGAGGACATTCACGAGGCGCTGGTCGGCACCGTGCCCGGCATCCGCTTCGGGCTCGCATTCTGCGAGGCGTCGGGCAAGCGGCTGGTGCGTCACTCCGGCACCGATGCGGCACTCGTCGAACTGGCCTGCCGCAACGCCAGCGCGATCGGCGCCGGTCACGCGTTCATCGTGTTCCTCGGCGACGGGTTCTATCCGGTCAACGTACTCAATGCGATCAAGGCCGTGCCTGAGGTCTGCCGGATCTATTGCGCGACCGCGAACCCGACCGACGTGATCGTCGCGGAAACCGCGCAAGGACGCGGAATCGTCGGCGTCGTAGACGGCTTTGGGCCGCTCGGCGTCGAAAATGACGAGGACATCCGCTGGCGCAAGGACCTGCTGCGCACGATCGGATACAAGGCGTAGAGACGGACTGCCGGGCGTCGGCCTGTAGACCCGGCTGCATCGACGGTGCGTCGCGGCCGGGATTTCAGGACGGATGGCGCATAGACCGTTAGTTGCATTTATAGCCGCACGCGCGCCGCCCTTCGTGTCGTGCCGCTACCGTCCGCCTGCCCTATACTGCCCGCAGCAGACTGACTGACGGCCGCGCCGATACCCCGGCCGCCGCGATTCTTTCCGGAGCCACCATGCATTACCAGTTGATCTACGAACTCGTCGACGATTACCTGGCCCGTCGCGAACCGTTCCGCGCCCAGCACCTCGCGCTTGCGCAGGCCGCGACCGAGCGCGGCGAACTCGTGCTCGCCGGCGCGCTGTCGGACCCGGCCGACCAGGCCGTGCTCGTGTTCGAAGGGGATTCGCCGGAAGCGGCCGAGTCGTTCGCGCGCGCCGACCCGTACGTGCAGAACGGCCTCGTGAAATCGTGGCGCGTGCGTCCGTGGCGCGTCGTGATCGGCAAGCACGCGCCGCGCTAGGCGCGACGCGGGACTACAGCCACCCTGCCCGCTTGAATCGCCACCACAACCCGAAATCGGCGGCGACCATCACGGCGATGCAGCCGTAGAAGCCGTATTTCAGGTGCAGTTCGGGCATGTTCGCGAAGTTCATCCCGTAGATGCCGGCGATCATCGTCGGTATCGCGAACAGCGCGGCGAACGAGCCGAGCCGCTTCGTCACTTCGCTCTCGGCCAGCGAGATCATCCCGAGGTTGACCTGGATCGCCGTGACCACCATCTCGCGCCGCCCTTCGATCGTCTTCACGATCCGCTGCAGATGGTCGTACACGTCGCGAAAGTACGGTTCCATGCCGCTGCAGACTTGCGGAATGCGCCCGCCGGTGAGCTTCGCGAGCGGCTCGATCAGTGGTGCCGTGTGCTGGTACAGCATCACGAGCCGGCGCTTCAGCGAATAGAGATCCTCGATGATCGCGCGCGACGATGCGGGCGTGGCTTTCGCGAAGATGCGGTCCTCGAGTTCCTCGAGTTCGGTGCCGAGCGTTTCGAGGATCGGGAAATAGCGGTCGACGACCTGGTCCATCAGCGCGTAGAACACGAATGCCGAGCCTTCCTGGAGCAGATGCGGCTCGCGCTCGCAGCGCTTGCGCACGTCGCGAAAATCCTGCTCGGAATGGTTGCGGATCGACAGCACGTAGTTCGGGCCGACGAACACGTTCAGCTCGCCGACATTGAATTCACCGTCGTGGTCCAGCTCGACCGTATGCAGCACCGCGAACAGCGAATCGCCGTACTCCTCGATCTTCGGGCGCTGATGGCCCTTGCGGGCATCCTCGAGCGCCAGTTCGTGCAGCGCGAACTCCTCGCCCATCAGGTCGAGTTCCTCGGGCGTCGGATCCTTCAGCGCGACCCACACGAAGCATTCGGGCTTCGACACGTAGTCGCTGATGGCGTCGATATCGATATCGGCCAGCTTGCGGCCGTCCTGGTATGCAGCACAGTTGATCAGCATGATGTTCGAGACGTTGCGGTTTGCGCATCAGTTTACCGGTTTGCTGCGCCGGCGGCCCGGCTTGCGCGGCGCGGCGATATTGGTCATGATCGGGCTGCGTGCGCCGCAGCATGCGCACCAGGACACTCGGTACACACGCCGCACGGCCGTGCGGCCCAACCGTCAAGGAGACAGACCCATGTGGTATTTCTCGTGGATACTCGGCATCGGCGTGGCGCTCGGCTTCGGCATCATCAACGTGATGTGGCTGGAGGCTGAAGTGTTCTCACGCGGCGACAAGCTCAACGGCGCGTCGAGCCCGCGGCCGGGAGGCAAGGTTTCGTGACGCACCTGGTGTTCTTCTGCGGTCACGCCGGCACCGGCAAGACCACGCTCGCGAAGCGGCTCATCGGGCCGCTGATGCGCGCGACCGGCGAGGCCTTCTGCCTGCTCGACAAGGACACGCTGTACGGCCGCTACAGCTCGGCCGCGATGGGCGCGCTCACCGAGGATCCGAACGACCGCGACAGCCCGCTCTACCTGAAGCACCTGCGCGATCCCGAATACCAGGGGCTGCTCGACACGGCCCGTGAAAATCTCGCGCTCGGCATCGGTGCGCTCGTGGTCGGCCCGCTGTCGCGCGAAGTGCGCGATCGCCGCATTCTCGACCGCGCCTGGCTCGGCATCGCGCCCGACGTCACGCTGACGGTCGTCTGGGTCCATACGTCGGAAGACGTCGCGCACCAGCGGATCGTCGCGCGCGGCAACCCGAACGATGCCTACAAGCTCACACACTGGGACGAATACCGGCAGCGCCGCTTCGTGCCGACCGGCCGCGAATGCGACGGCATCGTGATGTTCGACAACACCGCGCCATCCGACGCCGACGTCGATGCGCTGCTGTACCGCATCGCGCCGCCTCCGCAGGCGGCCACGATCGTCCCGCCGCTGCCGGCCTGACCGGCCGCTCTTTTTCGTCCCCTGCAAAAAAACAACGCCGGAAGCGCTGTTGCGCTCCCGGCGTCGTACGGCCCTCGTGCCTGAGGCTGACGGGTGGTCAGGCCACCGCGTGCACGCGCTCCATCGTGCCGCCTTCGTACAGCTTGCCGAAGCGGTTCGACAGGAACGCCTTCAGCGACACCTTTTCCTGCGGGATGAAACCGCTCTGCGGTAGCTTCTTTTCGCGGAACAGATCCAGCACCGCGCACATCGCGCCGGCCGTCGTGATCTGGATCGCGCTCATGTGCATCCCGCACACGTCCTTCGCGAAGATCTTGCGCGTGAACACGTCCTGCACCAGCTGGCCGTCCTTCACGCCCGTCACCGTGATGAACACGAGCACGACGTCCTGCTTCGTCGACGGCACCGCGCGGCGCATGATCGACTTCAGCGTGTCGCGGTCGGTCGACAGGCGCAGGTCTTCGAGCAGGAACTGCACGAGATCGCGATGGCCCGGATAGCGCACCGACTTGTAGTCGAGCGTCTCGACCTTGCCCGACAGCGTCTCGCACAGCGTGCCCAGGCCGCCCGACGTGTTGAACGCTTCGTATTCGGTACCGTCGAGCGAGAAGTGCTCGAGGCCTTCGAGCGGCTGCACCCACTGCTTGCGGCCGTCGCGGATCGCTTCGCACGGCTGGCAGTATTCGTTGATCAGGCCGTCGACGCTCCACGTCAGGTTGTACTTCAGCGCGTTGGTCGGATACTCGGGCAGCGCGCCGACGCGCATCTTCACGTCGCGCACTTCGCTGAAGCCGTTCACCAGCTCATGGGCGGCGAGACCGATGAAGCCCGGTGCGAGGCCGCACTGCGGCATGAACGCACGGTCGGAGCCGTCGGCCAGTTCGCGGATCGCGTGGGTCGCGCGCACGTCTTCGGTCAGGTCGAAGTAGTGGACGCCGGCAGCCTTCGCGGCGGCGGCAACGTTGACCGCGAGGTAGTAAGGCAGCGCATTGACGAGCGCATCGAAGCCCTTCACGGCTTCGCGAATCGCGTTCGCGTCGGCCGAATCGACCCGTTGCGTCGCGATGCCTTCGCGCGACAGCTTCGCGAGCGCATCCGCATCGCGGTCGAACGCGACGACTTCGTAGTCGCCCGTTTCACGCAGCATGTGAGCAATGGTGTGGCCGATCAGACCTGCGCCGACGATGGCGATTTTCATGCGCTTATCTCCTGATGATGGGTTGGTGTTGTGAACGGCGTTGAGCCATGAACACAGTTTAAGGACGCGCAAAATCAGTTCCAAGACGAAGAATGATGCGAAACGACCGATAATTTCGACGTTCCGACGATACATTTCGTCGAAATGTCGAAATGAGGCATTTTCACCCGCTGCCGGGCCGCTATGGCTGGCCTAAGTCTTCCGTTTCAGACTGCATGCCGACCACCCGATTGCCAAGGAGGCATCGCATGCAATCCCTGCCCGTCCATCGCACGCCGCACTGGCTGAACAAGGTGCCCGACGTCGCACTGTCGTTCTGGATCATCAAGATCATGTCGACCACGGTCGGCGAAACCGGCGCGGACTTTCTCGCGGTCAACGCGGGGCTCGGCCAGACCGTCACGCGTGTCGCGATGGCGTCGCTGCTCGCGATCGCGCTGTGGCTGCAGTTGCGCACGCGCCGCTACGTGCCGTGGATCTACTGGCTCACGGTGGTGTTGGTCAGCATCGTCGGCACGCAGATCACCGACCTGCTCACCGACGGCCTGAACGTCAGCCTCTATGCGAGTACCGCCGCGTTTGCCATCGGGCTCGCCGCGATCTTCTTCGTGTGGCATCGCGTCGAAGGCACGCTGTCGATCGACACGATCGTCACGCCGCGGCGCGAGCTGTTCTACTGGGCCGCAATCCTCTGCACGTTCGCGCTGGGCACCGCCGCGGGCGATCTCGCAACCGAGGCGCTCGGGCTCGGCTTCACGCTCGGCGCGCTGTGCTTCGGCGGCTTGATCGCGACCGTGTTCGCGGCGTGGCGGCTCGGCGCCAACGCGGTGCTGGCATTCTGGATCGCATACATCCTGACGCGCCCGTTCGGCGCATCGCTCGGCGACCTGCTCACGCAGGCGCGCACCTATGGCGGGCTCGGCTTCGGCGCCGCATGGACGAGCCTGCTGTTCCTGACCGTGATCGTGTTGCTCGTCGCCGTCGCGCAATTCGGCAGCGGCCCGCGTACGCGCGCCGGTACCGCCGAATGACGCCCTTTTCTTTCCGTTCATTCCGTTCATCGAATCGAGGACACGCCATGCGCATCCCCCAGCCCGTTTCCCGTCTCGCCGTTACCGCGGCCACGATTGCCCTGTTGAGTGCCGCTGCCGGCTGCTCGAAGCAGCAGGATGCGAACGCGTCGACTTCGGTGCCCGCCTCGGCCGCCGCATCGCCTGCTGCGGCCCATGCATCGAAGCTCGGCGACCTGTCGCAGTTCCGCACGATCGCCGTCGACGTGAACACGCTCGTCGCCAAGGGCGACCTGCCCGGCGCGAAAACGCGCATCAAGGATCTCGAGATCGCGTGGGACTCGGCCGAAGCCGGCCTCAAGCCGCGCGCCGCCGCCGACTGGCACATGGTCGACCAGGAGATCGACCGCGCGCTCTCCGCGC
This sequence comes from Burkholderia sp. Ac-20345, assembly GCF_017104825.1. Taxonomy (NCBI): domain Bacteria; kingdom Pseudomonadati; phylum Pseudomonadota; class Betaproteobacteria; order Burkholderiales; family Burkholderiaceae; genus Burkholderia; species Burkholderia sp. Ac-20345. Next base: position 39,268 of record NZ_JAAGPO010000085.1, read on the forward strand.
TGCGCGCCGACCATCCGACCCAGGCCGATTCGGCCGCCGCGATGAAGAACCTGCTCGCGGCCCTCGACCGGTTCAGCGGCAAATAAGGAGCGCCGCGCGCGCGGCACGTGACGCCCGTGCGGGAATCGCATACGCTGGCGGCGTTTGCGCGGCACGGAGAACACGCATGCGAATACTGCTCGTCGAAGACGACCCGATGATCGGCGAGGCCGTCCATACCGCGCTGAAGGACGCGTCCTACGCCACCGACTGGGTCACCGACGGCGTGCGCGCGTTGACCGCGTTCGCCGCGCAGCCCTACGACCTGGTCCTGCTCGACCTCGGCCTGCCCGGCCGCGACGGTCTCGACGTGCTGGCCGCCATCCGCGCGAAGGACGCCAGCGCACCACTGCTGATCGTCACCGCGCGCGACGGGCTCGACGATCGCCTGGCCGGCCTCGACGGCGGCGCCGACGACTACATCGTGAAGCCGTTCGAGATGGCCGAGCTGCTTGCGCGGATTCGCGTCGCGATCCGGCGCCGGGCCGGTTCGGCCGCACCGCTGCTGAGCAACGGGATCGTGTCGCTCGATCCGGCGACGCGCGAGGCCGCCGTCGACGAGCACGCGCCGGTGCCGCTGTCGAATCGCGAGTTCGCGCTGCTGCGCGCGCTGCTGGTACGCCCGGGCGCGATCCTGTCGCGGCGCGAGCTCGAGGATCGCCTGTACGGCTGGGGCGAGGAAGTCGAAAGCAATGCGGTCGAATTCCTGATCCATTCGCTGCGCCGCAAGCTCGGCAGCAGCGTGATCAAGAACGTCAGGGGTGCGGGATGGATGGTTTCAAGAAACGGCTGAACGAATCGATCGGGTTTCGCCTGTCGGTCGCGCTGTCGGCCGCGATCCTGGTGGTCGCAACGGCCGCGGCCGCGTTCGCGTTTTCATCGGCATTCGACGAAGCGCACGAACTGCAGGACGACGTGCTGCGCGAGGTCGCGACCCTGCTCGACCACCAGCGAGCGCCGGCGCCCCATGCCGCCGCCGGCGGGCCCGCGCGCGAAAGCGACGAGCTGTCGCGCGTGTTCGTGCAGCCGCTCGGCGGCACATTGCAACCGGGCAGCGACGGCGCACCGCGGCTCGCACTGGCGCCGACGCTCGCCGACGGGCTGCATACGGTCGATGCCGGCGGCAGCACGTATCGCGTGATGGTCCGGACCTTCGCGAACGGCGAGCGCATCGCGGTCGCGCAGGAAGCCGGCATGCGCGACGATGTCGCACGCGAAAGCGCGTGGCGCACCGCATTGCCGCTGCTGATCCTCGTCCCGATCCTGCTGCTGCTCGTCGCGGATCTCGTGCGCAAGCTGTTCCGCCCGGTGGCCGCGCTGTCCGCCGGCATCGATGCGCGCGACGAGCACGACCTGCGCCCGGTGCCGGCCGAGCACGTGCCGGTCGAGGTGCGGCCGTTCGTCGTCGCGATCAACCGGATGCTGGCGCGCGTCGCGCAGTCGGTCGCCGCGCAGCGCCGCTTCGTCGCCGACGCCGCGCACGAACTGCGCT
>NZ_JAAGPO010000086.1:0-240 GCF_017104825.1 Burkholderia sp. Ac-20345
TGTCATTAAAAAAAAAAAAAAAAAAAAAAAAAGAAATTATCAGATAAACAAAAAATAATCAAACAGCAACAACATCGATGAACTCACTATAACACATTGTATTATCTGCTATAAACGTTTGACGATCACTTATATCATGTGCATAAGACTGTGCTTGTAGACAGTACTATTTATCTTGTATCTGTTACGTCATATTGTATGTACTGTCTAGACCTATATCTACGCCATATAACACACAGA